>CAIOXF010000133.1 GCA_903862155.1 uncultured cyanobacterium
GAAGGGCTGATCCGGCTCAGGATGGTGACGGCTGATAGGCCTTCACCGCTAGTCGTTTCGATGCAGCAGCGTTCCATCCCGTGGCTCTGGATTGGTCTTGGTGCCCTGCTGTTGCTGGCGCCCGGACCTGCTGGACGTTTGCTGATTGATCTGCTGGGTGGGCTCACCCTCACCCTGTTGTTGTTCCCCTTGCTGTTGGGCGGTGCCGGATGGGTGGGTTGGCAGATCCTGAAGCGCCGTCTGCGCACCTGCCAGGCCTGTGGGTTCAGCAGCCTGGGCGGCGAGATCTGTCCAGCTTGCGGAACTCCCTATGGCGTGGGCGCCAGCGGTGATTCCGGTGGTGGTGCCCAGGGAACGCTCGAGATCGATGCACGAGAAGTGATCATCGACGTGACGGCCACCGACGTGAGCCAGTCAGGCACCCCAGGCAACAACCGGCCCGGGTAAGCAAGCGTTCAAGCGGGTTGGGCCTAGCCCTGCAGGGCGCCCTTCTCTCGTTCCATTTCGGCCAGGCGCCGCTCGCGCAGGTAGAGGAACAGTGGTGCTGCACAGGCAAACGCGATGGTCACGCAGCTGAGCAGCACCCAGGGCAGGCCCCGCATCTGCAGTCGCCGGGCTTCGCTCACCATCCACACCACCACTGCCGTGGCGCCGATGCCCAGGTCGCGCGCGAGGGATGCGGCCGCGGGGTTCGCGTTCGCCTGGGCGACGAAGTGGGGGATGTTGAAGGCACCGCCCGCCTCCCGGATGTAATCGAGGTTGGCGAGCCAGGGCAGTACGGCTCCAGTCACGGCCAGGGCCAGATAGAGCCATTCGATGGCCGTCGGCCGTCGGGTCGTGGGGCTTTCGCTGCGATCAGTGGTGGAAGAGCGGCCCATGGACAGCACCGGCAGAAGATGGGTGCCCATGCTCCCAGTTGCGCCAACCCACTGGCGGCGAAGTGCGCTGGGGTCGATGCCTTCAGTCTTGGTCGGCGCGGAAGGGTTGGGGCGCGCTGCTGGGGTCTGTGCTGTTCCAGAGCAGCACCTGCTGCTCCACCTCCGCGAGCAGCGTTTCGCAGCGCCGCGCGTAGCTCTGGGCCCGTTGAAACAGGCCGGCCATGGCCTCCACGTTGAGGTCGGTGGCCTGGAGTTGGGCCAGGGCAAGATCCAGGGCGGTGCGAGCTTCCGCGTAGCTCAGGTCGTTGGCGATCGTCTCAGCGCTGCGATCCGCGGCGTTCTCCTCGGCCCTATCCACGGTGCTCTCAACGGCGTCACTGGCCCCCGCCGCGTTCGATTTCGTTCCACTGGCTGTGCCCTTGGCCGCGCTTCGGGGCTGACGGGTGGCCATCACGGAGCGGCTGGAGACGGTTGAATCTCGCGCACGTCGGTGCTCACCTGGCCGTCGGCGAACTGCACGAGCAGCGGTTGCCCGCGTTTCAGCCCCTGCACGGAGCGCACCAGTTGGCCCTGCTCGTCGCGCACCAGCGAGAAACCTCGATCGAGCAGGTGCTGCGGTGAAAGAGCCCGCAGCAGCGCCAGGGCCTGCTGCAGGTCACGGCGCCGTTCCGCTACCAGCTGGCGGGGATGGAGATCCGCGAGGCGCTGGAGCTTCTGCTGGAGTTGCTGTCGCTCTCCGGTTAGTCGCAGTTGCACCACCTGCCCCAGGTGGTGCCTCAGTTGCTGGAGCTGGGCAACGGCCGCCCGTCGGTCGGGGAGGAGGGCCACCATGGCGGCCGTTGGGGTGGCGGCGCGGTAGTCGGCCACCAGGTCGGCGATGGTGGTGTCGTCTTCATGGCCCAGGCCGGTCACCACCGGCAGGGGGCAGCGGGCCAGGCAGCGGGCCAGGTCTTCGCCATCGAACACCGCCAGGTCTTCCCGGCTGCCGCCGCCGCGGGCCAGCAGGATCGCCTCGATGCCCAGCGCTCCCGCCTGGTTCCAGGTGGCCTCCAGGGCGCTGCATATCTGGGCCTCCACTGGTCCCTGAACGGGGATCGGCACCACCACCAGTCGGGCGGCGGGCCAGCGCTCGGCGGCGGTGCGCAGCAGGTCTGCTAGGGCGGAGCTGGGGACGCTAGTGAGCACGGCCAACGCCTCCGGCAGCTCAGGCAGGGGCCGCTTGCGGGCCGGCTCAAACAGCCCCTCCGGCTCCAGTCGCTCGCGCACCCGCTCGAACTGGCGCAGCACGCTGCTGAGGCTGGGCCGGATGTCGAGCACCTGCACGCTCAGCGTGGCCCGGCTCGCCCAGAAGTTGAGCTTGCCTACCACCACCACGCCGTCGCCTTCTTCCGGCACATAGCTGAGGCGGCTGAGCTGGGAGGCCCACACCACGCCGCTGATCGAGGCCTGCTCATCCACCAAGGTGAGCCAGAGATGGCCCTTCTTGAGCTGGGGCCTGCTCACCGTGGCGTCGAGCAGGAAGCGCGGCGCAAAGCCCCGCTCCAGCAGGCTGCCAATGGCCTGGTTGAGTTCGCTGATGCTGTAGCGGGGGATGCCGCCGGAGGCGTCACTCACCGCTCCAGCTGCCGGTAGCAGAGCCACCAGTACAGGCTCACCAGCCCGCCCACCAGGGCTATGCCCCTGCCGATCGGATGGTCGATGCGCACCAGGCCAGCCCCGGTGATCACCAGAGCCGTGCTGAGCAGGCGCGCGCCATCGCGGCGGTTCCTGGCGAAAAAGCGGGCCAACCCCTGCAAGCGAAGCCCACCACTTTTGCAGGGGCTCCGCCAGGATGCCCTCGTGGCCAGCGTGGAAACAGATGACGGCAACCGATGGGGGTGCCTTCAGCGACCACCTGGCCGGGGAACTCCCCGCCGATCCCCAGCTGGTACTGGTGACCGACCTTGATGGCACCTTGCTGGGGGGCTCGGTGGAGTGGCGCCGCCGGTTCTATGGCTGGCTGGAGCGTCAGCGGCATTGCGTGCTCCACGTGTTCTGCACCGGCCGCGATCTGCGCTCCGTGGCGGCTCTTCTTGCAGACGACGAAACCCATGGGCTACAGGCTCCCCATCTCGTGATCGGCGATGTGGGCTGCACGGTGGCCTGCGGCACGAGCCTGGAACTGGTGCCGCCGGCGGTAGATCCGATCGAGGTGCGCTGGGCGGGCAAGTCTGATCGGGTGGGGCCTCTCCTGGTCGGGGCAGCGGGCCTCTCCCCCCAGCCGATCAGCGCCGATCGGCGACTCGCCTACTACTACGACCCCGATGCCTTCGACCACGACCTGATCCGCCTGATCGAAGCCCAGGGGGTGGATTGCCTCCTCTCCGACAACAAGTACCTCGATGTATTGCCGGCGGGGGTGAATAAGGGCAGCACGCTCCTGGATCTGCTGGCCTGGCTGCAGGTGCCGGCGGAGCGGGTGGTGACGGCAGGCGACACCCTCAACGATCTGGCCATGTTCCAGACAGGCTTGGCTGGGGTGATGGTCGGCAACGCCGAAGCGGCCCTGCAGCGATGCTTGCCGGAGTTGCCCCGCACCTACCTGGCCGAGGGTCATGGCTGTCAGGGCATCGCGGAAGGGTTGGCGCACCATGGCTTCGGCCACCTGCTTGGGGATCTGCTGGAGGCCCTTAAGCAGGAGGCGGATTGAGGCCGCATTAACCCCGCTGGGCCAGGCGTGCCTTGGTGAGGCCGGTGGCCACCGCCTGGCGAGGATCCTCGGGCCAGGGGTGCTTGGGATAGCGGCCCCGTAGGTCGCGGCGTACATCGGAGTAACCCCGCTCCCAGAAACCTGCCAGGTCTTGCGTGATGGCGGCGGGCCGGCCGGCGGGCGTGAGCAGATGCATGGTCACCGGGAGCCGGCCGTCGAGCACCGTGGGGGTGCTGGTGGCCCCGAACATCTCCTGCAACTTCACCGCCAGCACGGGGCTATCGGCGCTGTAGTCGAGCCCCACCAGGCGGCCGGAGGGCACCGGCAGGTTCACCGGCAGCAGGCGATCGAGCTGGGGCCTGAGCTCCCAGGGGCTCTTGCCCCACAGCGCCTCGGCCAGATCCAGGCGCTGTAATTCCTCCAGGCTGCTCAGACCGCCGAGGTGGGGCGCCAACCACTGCTCCAGTCCCTCGAGCAGAGTGGCCTCCGCCGTGTCGGGCCAGGGGGCTCCCAGCAGGCGATGGGCCAGGGCCAAACGCTCCCGCAGCTGGCGGGTGCTGGTGCTCCAGGGCAGGCAGCTCAGGCCCCGCTCGCGGATGCCCCCGATCAGGGCGTCAGCCACCACGGCCGTATCGGCTTCGGCCATCGCGCCACGCCAGGGGCGCCGCCCCAGCACCAGGGCATCGTGCACCAGGCGCTCTTCCTTGCGCACCCGGCCAGCCTCCCGGTCCCAGGTGGCGTTGCGCTGCCATTGGGCCCCGGCCTCCAGTGCCAGCTCCCGCAGCACGCCAGCGGAGAGGGGCAGCGCCAGTTGCACCCGGGCTTCGCTGCCTTCGCCATCGGCACTGGCAATGGCCAGGGCTTCGCTGCTGGCCAGGGGATCGCTCGGATGGAGCTGGGCCCCGCGGCCTCCGCGCATCAGGAACCGGCCCGGCTGGCCGGGGCGCATCAGCGACACCCGCTCCGGGTAGGCGAGGGCCACCAGCTGGGCGGCGTCAGAGGCATCAGTGGCTTCAGGGGCTGCTGCAGCGCGATTGGCTCCATGGCTGGCACCATGGACACGGCTGGGGTTGGTGCCGGGTTCGGAGTCGGTGCAGGCCGCCTGCACCTGGCGGCGCAGCTGTTCCATCAGCTGGCGCATGCGCTGGCGCTGCGGATCGCGGCCGCCCTGGCGCAGCCAGTCGAGGCGGCGCAGCAGATCAGAGCCGGCCTCCTGGCGATCGAGGGGATCCCGCTCGCTCAGTAGCACCGCCAGTTCACAGCCCAGCGGCAACAGGCCGCGGCGATTGGCGAGCAGCAGCAGATGGCCCAGCCGCGGATGTAGGCCCAGGGCTGCCAGCTGGCGGCCGTGGCCGCTGAGCTGGCCCGTGCTCTCGAGCGCATCGAGGCGCTGCAGCAGGCCGCGGGCTTCCGCCAGGGGGGCCTGGGGCGGGGGATCCAGCCAGGCCAGATCGGCGCCGAGGGGATCGCCCCACTGGGCCAGCTGCAGGGCCACCGGCAGGGGATCGGCCTCCTGCAGTTCGGGTGGATCAAAGGCGGGCCGCCGCTGTTGTTCCGCCGGGCTCCACAACCGCACGCAGCGGCCTGGCCCCAGGCGTCCCGCCCGGCCTGCCCGTTGCTCGGCGCTCGCCTGGCTGGCCGGCACGGTCACCAGCCCCTCCATCCCCGTGGCGGGGACAAAGCGGCTGCGGCGGCTCAGGCCGCTATCGATCACCAAGGTGACGCCCGCAATCGTGAGTGAGCTCTCGGCGATGGAGGTGGCCAGCACCACTTTCCCGGGGGCATCGCTGGCCGGGGCAATGGCCCGGCTCTGGGCGGCCAGGGGCAGGTTGCCGTGTAGGGCTACGCAGGGGATCTCGGCGCCCCAGCCGGTGGTCGTGATCGCTCGCAGGCAGGCCTGGATCTCCCGCTGGCCAGGCAGGAACACCAGCACCGTGGGGCCAGGGGCGCCGGGCACGGCCTCGCGGAAGCGCTGCTCCAGCCAGTGCTCCTCCAGGGCCCGCACCACCTGGCGCTCCAGCCGCTCGCCTTCCCGCGGACGCTGGTGGCTGATCTCCACTGGATAGCTGCGGCCTTCACTGCGCAGCAACTGGCTGCCCGGCAGTGCTGCGGCCAGTGGTGCGGCATCGAGGGTGGCCGACATCAGCGCCAGCCGCAGTTCCGGCCTCAACAGGGATCGGGCCTGGCGCACCAGGGCCAGGGCCAGGTCGGCATCGGCGCTGCGCTCGTGAAACTCATCGAACAGCAGACAGCCCACACCCTCCAGGGATGGATCTGTCTGCAATCGCCTCAGAAACAGCCCGGCGGTGAGCACCTCCACCCGGGTGGCCGCCGAGGTGCGCGATTCAAGACGCACGCTGTAGCCCACCCGTTGACCCACCGGCTCGCCCAGCTCGGCTGCCAGGCGCTCGGCGGCAGTGCGCGCTGCGATCCGCCGAGGCTCCAGCATCCAAATCGCCCCGGCCCCCAGTGGCAGCAGGTCCAGCAGCGCCAGGGGCACCCGGGTAGTTTTGCCCGCCCCCGGCGGCGCCTGCAACACCAGGGTGGAGCCTGGTGGGCTGAGGGCTGAAACCACATCCCCCAGGAGGGGATCAATCGGGAGTGGAACGCGGGTCGGCGTCACCGCACGTGGCGAACCCCATCCACCGGGTAGTACACCTCGTTGGTGGTCTCTTCGTACACGATCGCCGGCAGACCGGTTTCAAACATGGTCTGGAGCGCTTCCTTGAGGAAGGGGTTCCAGCCGCCGGTGCTCACCTTGCCGTGGCGCACGGTCCAGTCCCAAGTGCCCTGCAGGTCGCGGGGCACGCGGCCCTCGCGGTCGCGGCGGGCCACCAGATCCTGCGATTCGACCAGGCCTACCAGGATCGGTGCCTTGCCATAGGCCGGGGTGATGCTCAGCTCCAGGCGCACAGGGTCTTCCTTCACCAGCTTGAGGCGGAAACGGGGCGGAAGTTTCAGATTGCGGAGCACAGCCGCCACGATGCGGGTGCGCTGCTCGATGGCCCGCTGCTCCGCCGTGCGCTCCGTACCCTTCTGCTCGTCCGTCTTCTCCACCAACGCCTCAACGGGTCACTGCAGCAAGCCTATTCAGCGGGGGTGGCGCGGTCTGCGGAATCACCGTTTTCATCCCCAAAGCGCACGGTGAGCAGGTCTTCGCGGGTGATGCGGCCTTCCTCGTCGAGCAATTCCGGATGGATCGTGGGACGGCCCGTCCGGTCCCCGGCCTGGGGCTCGGGTTGGGGATCCCCGGGCCGGGGTACAGCACTGAAGCCCCGGCGCATCACCTTGAAGGCCTGCCACAGCAGCACCAGGAAGCAGGCCCCGTAGATCACGGGGAAGATCTGGGAGATCAGGGCATCCATGCCCTCCATCATTGCCTGGTCCTCAGGTCCGTGGCGGCCGTTGCTTGGGAGCCGCGCCGCTCGAGCCGGTGGTGTTGGCCAGCATCCAGGCCCAGAGGGTCATGCAGGCGGCGCCGAAGCTCAGAAAAGCCAGCAGCAGGCGACTGGTGTCCATAGGGCGATAGAAAAGTTAATCAACCTTAGGTTGTTCCTTGCGCCTACGGTTTTGCCTGCCCGCCCCCGGCGCGCTTATGGCCATGCCTCTTCCCTCGTTCTCCCGTTCCGGTCTGGTGTCTGCTCGTGCGGCCAGGGCCCTGCTGTCGGCGGCCGTGGCCGGAGGGATCGGTGTGGCTGTGGGGGGTATGGCGTTGGTGCTGCCTCCCCAGGCCCGCGCCCAGGGCGCCGCCAGCGCGGCCATTGGCCGGCAATCGTTTGTGGCGGAGGCCGTGCGGAGGGCGGGGCCTGCGGTGGTGACCATCGACACGGAGCGCACCGTGGTGCTGCCGGGCGGCCCGGCCGGTGGGCTGCCCCGTGCCTTGTTGATGGATCCCCTATTCCGTCAATTCTTCGGGGTGCCCCAGCAGCTGCCGCCCTCCCAGCGCACTGAGCGAGGCCAGGGCAGCGGCGTGATCTTCAGTCCCGATGGCCTGATCCTCACCAATGCCCACGTGGTGGAAAAGAGCGACAAAGTCACGGTGGGCCTGCAGGACGGCCGCCGTGCGGCCGGCACCGTGGTGGGAATGGATCCGATCACCGATTTGGCGGTGGTGCGCCTGGCCGGTGGTGCGGTGTGGCCGGTGGCGCCCCTCGGCAACTCCGACACCTTGCATGTGGGCGATTGGGCCATCGCGGTGGGCAATCCCTTTGGCCTCGACAACACGGTGACCCTGGGCATCGTGAGCAACCTCAACCGCAATGCCAGCAAGCTCGGCATCACCGACAAGCGCCTGGATCTGATCCAGACCGACGCCGCCATCAATCCCGGCAACTCCGGCGGTCCGCTGCTCAATGCCGATGGCGAAGTGGTGGGCATCAACACCCTGGTGCGTTCCGGCCCTGGGGCCGGCCTGGGCTTTGCCATCCCGATCAACCGGGCGCGCCAGATCGCCTCACAGTTGATCGCCAGCGGCAAGGTGGCCCATCCCTTTATCGGCGTGGGGCTCGATGTGGTGCGCACCAGCGATGGCGGCCCCGCTGCTGGAGCCCGGGTGGTGTCGGTGGCCCCCAATGGGCCCGCGGCCCGGGCGGGATTGCGCCAAGGGGATGTGGTGGTGGCCGCTGGCGGTCAGCCGGTGCAGAGCCCCAGTGGGCTCGTGGCGATGGTGGAACGCACCGGGGTGGGCCGCCCGCTCACCCTCACGGTGAACAGGGGCGGCGCAGAACTGCAGGTGTCCGTCACTCCGGCCCAGCTGGGCGGCTGATTGGGGCCTTCGCCCTCAGGGCTGCTCACGCAGCTCTTCCACGCAGCGCGTCACGCACTCGCCATCGTCGAGAGAGCAGGTGGTGATGCAGCTGAAGTAGGTCTCCACTGCATCAAAGCTGGTGTCTTGCTGCCCTGGATGGGGTGAGTCGGTCTGGAACAGGCCATCGAACGAGCTCTGCATGGGATGAACTCCAGCGACTGGAGCGCGGGCGGGGGTGTTGTCAGCCTATGCAGACATTTGGCGGCTGAGACCAGCTCGGCCGCCGAAATGAGTGGGTGTGCCTACGACGCCGTGAAGTTCTATTGCGCGTTGTTGGCTGAAGCTTTGGCAGCCTTCTTCTCGGCAGCCTTAGCGGCTTGCTTGGCCTTGTTGGCCGCCTGTTTGGCGGCCTTGGCCTGGGCGGCCTCGGCAGCGAGGCGCTCTTCGGCTTCCTCTCGCTTCTTCTCCAGGTAGTAGGCGTAGTCGCCCCGGTAGAGCACCAGCTCGCCGTCGCGCAGTTCCACAATCTTGTTGGCCACTCGCCCGATGAAGTAGCGGTCGTGGCTCACCAACAGTGCAGCACCCTCGTATTCGATTAAGGCGTCTTCCAGCATCTGTTTGGCCGGGATGTCGAGGTGGTTGGTGGGCTCATCCAGCACCAGCAGATTGCAGGGCTTGAGCAGCATCAGGGCTAACGCCAGCCGTGCCTTCTCGCCGCCGCTGAGCTTGCCGGCCTCTTTGAACACGCTCTCGTTGGAGAAGCAGAAGCTGCCCAGCAGGGAGCGCACTTGCGTCTGGGTCCAGTCGGGCACCACCTCAAAGATCGTGTCGATCACGGTTTTGCTCAGGTCGAGGGCCTCGGCCTGGTTCTGCTCGAAATAGCCGGCGATCACGTTGTGCTCACCCAGGCCCGCGAAGCCCTCATCCGGCTGTTCGGTCCCCATGATCAGGCGCAGCAGGGTGGATTTCCCGGCGCCGTTGGGGCCCACGAAGGCGATGCGATCGCCCCGCTCCACCTCCAGCCCTGCCCCAAGGAACAGGATCTGTTCGCCGTAGCTGTGGGTGAGATCACGAATCTCGGCCACCACGCGGCCTGAGCGGGGAGGCTCGGGGAAGCGGAAGCGAGGGCCGCCCACGGTTTCCACCGGGGCATCAATCCGCTCCACTTTCTCCAGCAGCTTCTCGCGGCTCTTGGCCTGGGTGGATCGGGTGGCGCTGGCGCGGAAGCGATCGATGTAGGCCTGCTGGGTGGCCAGTTCCTTCTGCTGGCGCTCAAAGGCGGCCTGGGACGCCTCGCGCTCCAGGGCTTTCTGCTCCAGGTGCTGGCTGTAGTTGCCCAGATAGGAGCGCGACACGCCCCGCTCGGTTTCCACGATCTGGTTGCATACCCGATCCAGGAAGGTGCGGTCGTGGCTGATCACCACGATCGCGGCGCTTTGCTCCAGCAGGTAGCCCTCCAGCCACTGGATGGTTTCCACGTCTAAGTGGTTGGTGGGCTCGTCGAGGAGCAGCAGATCGGGCTCTTGGAGCAGGATCTTGCCCAGGGCGATGCGCATCTGCCAGCCGCCCGAGTAGTCGGCCACCAGCTGCTCGGCGCCTTCCGGGGTGAATCCGATGGTGGGCAGCAGCTTGTCGATGCGGGCGTCGAGCTCGTAACCATGCAGCGCCTCGAAGCGCTCATGCAGGTGGCCGAGCTCGTGGATCAGTTCCTCGAGGTGATCTGGATCACTGGCGGCCTTCTCGCTGGCCATTTCGTGCTCAACCGCGTGCTTGCGGTTGAGCACCACCGCCGCTTCCCCGAAGGCCTGGAACAGCTCTTCCCGCACCGTGCGTTGCGGGTCCACGTCAAATTCCTGCTGCAGGTAGGCGATGCGCGGGTCGCCCTGCTTCACAACCTGGCCGCTGCTGGGCTCCTCCAGTCCCGAGATGATCCGCATCTGGGTGGATTTGCCAGCGCCGTTCACCCCCACCAGGCCGATGCGGTCGCCGGGCTTCACCTCCCAGGTGACGTCGCGCAGCACCTCCCCCGTGGGATAGATCTTGCCGATGCGTTCGAGGCGGAGCAAAGGGCGCGCGCAGAAAATGCCACCCTCATCATCCCCGTCGGGGGGCTCGGGCAGACTTCGCAACAAAGCGTCTGGACCGCGCCGGGAGGGGGATGATCAAGCGCCTGGAACAGGTGACGGCCCTGGTGGTGGCAGCCGGCCTGGCGATCGTGAGTTACTGGCTGTTCTTCAGCTGGGCCGGCGGCGGCGGCATCAACCGCCCCGGCCAGCCCAAGCGACCTGCCTCACAGGCCGCCGCGCGCCTTGATCAGCCATTGCTTGCTGGCCGCGTCGTCGAGGGAGCCGATGTGGGCCTTCACCTCCTCCGGGGTGACGGGTAAGCCCGCCGCTTCCCCCAGCTCCACGATCCGCGCCAGGGCGCCTTTGGGATCCTGCAGGGCCTGGCGGAACAGGGCCTGGGTGAGATTGTGATCGGCGCTGATCTGGGCGTAGAGGGCCGGAGCGTTGCCGGAGCCGGGAGCGGGGCTGGCGGTCATGGAGGTGCACTGTGTGCTTCGAAGCTATGGGGCCCTGCCCGGGTGGGAAAGCACGCCAGCGCGGCTTGTTGCCGGCCGTTACCGGGCCGTGGAGTGGTGGGCGATCAGGCGGCCTGGGGGGCGTCGGCTTCCGGGGTGCCGGCCGCGAAGGCATCTTCCATGCTGCGGGCATCCAGGCACAGCACCTTGCGCAGCTCGGCGTAGTTGGCGGCCAGGGCGGTGCGGCCTTCCTGCTGGGCGCCGAATTCGGCCCGCTGCAGGACGTGGTGCAGGTGGGTGAGCAGGTAGGGGCTGATCACGGCGGACACCAGCACGTCGCTCGATTCGGCGGCGCTGCGCCGCTTGGGTGGCGCGGCCTTTCGGGCGGCAGCGGGCCGGGCGGCGGTGCGGGGAGTCCGGGGCGTTACCGCGGCCGGAACAGCGCTGGAGCTGCGAGCCATGGCGGAACGGGGGTGAAAAGTGCCACCAGCATAGTGCTGGATACTATCCAAAAGCATCTCTGTACACTCGGGCCTATCCGAGCGGCATGCGGCGTGGCCACCCGCCAGACCTCCTCTAGTGGCCGGCCCAAGTCGCCCCGCATCCAAGTGGTGCTTCCGGAAGACCTCTGTGAGCGGCTCACGGCCCTAGCGGAAGCCGACAGCCGCACCGTGAGCAACATGGCCAAGGTGCTGATCCAGCAGGGCGTTGAGCGCCTCGAGGCGGCCCGTGCCGGGGCGGCGCCGACCCCGGAGCGCTTCCGCGAGGCCCTTGAGCAGCAGGAGCGTGTTGGCACCCAGCGGTTGCGTGGGGCGCCCCGGCGCCTGCGGCTGCAGCGGCCCGGCTGAGCGAGCTAGGGCCGGGCGCACACCCCAAGCACTGTCGCCCGTTCCGCTCCAGTCACCGACGGGGCTGAGCCCGGTACACCGCGCCAGTGCCACCAGGCCAGTAGGGCGAAGGCCAGGGCCTCGCGCTGGCTGTCGGCGATACCCAGCGCTTCGAGGGGGCGAACGGCCATGCCGGTGCAGCGCCAACGCAGCTCCCGCGTCAGGGCGCCGTTGCGGGCGCCGCCGCCGGCCACCAGCAGCTCGATCGGCCGCGGGCCGCGGGCCAGATCCTGGGCCACGGCCGCAGCGGAGAAGGCGGCCAGGGTGGCCAGGGCATCAGTGGGTTCGGCCCCGGCGCGTTCCATCTCCTTAAGTCGGCGCTGCAGATCGGGGCGGCCAAACAGCTCACGGCCGGTGGATTTTGGCGGCGGTTGCTGCAGGTAGGGCTCCTGCAGCCAGCGCTGCACCAGCGGTTCGTGCACGCGGCCGGCCAGGGCCCAATTGCCATCGGCGTCGTGGGTCTGGGTGCCACCGCTGAACTGGTGCACCGCTAGATCCAGCAGGGTGTTGGCGGGGCCGCAGTCCCAGCCGCGCACTGGCTCGCGGCTGCCCGGACCGCTCGCGGGTGGGATCAGGGTGAGGTTGGCGATCCCGCCCAGGTTGAGCAGGGCCCGCCATCCGCCGGTGCGCCCCAGCAGGGCTTCGTCGCAGGGGGGCACCAGCGGGGCTCCCTGGCCGCCGAGGGCAAGGTCTTGAGCGCGGAAATCGAACACCACCGGCCGATGCAACAGCTGCGCCAGCAGAGGCCCCTGGAGCAACTGCCAGCTGGCGCCGCGCTTGTTGCTGGCGGGTGGCCGGTGCCAGATGGTCTGGCCGTGGCATCCCACCAGCTCGGCGCGGCCCTCGGGGTCGCAGGCGTTGGCTGCGGCGGCCTGGGCTTCGCTAATGGCCTCGGCGAGCTCCAGGAGCTGGGCGCTATTGCGCGCGTCTCCCTGGCCCACGGCGATCAGGTGCTGGCGGAGTTCGGCTGGATAGGGATGGAACGCGCTCTGCTCAATACGCCAGCGCGGGGCTCGCGGCGAGCCCCAGAACTCGGCCAGCACCGCATCCACCCCATCGGCGCTGGTGCCGCTCATCAATCCCAGCACCCGCATGATCGCCATCAAAAAAGCCCCCGGGAATTCTCCCGGGGGCCAGGGCTCAAGGGCAGCCGATCACTTGTTGGGCTGGGGGGTCATGCGCAGGTAGGGCTTGATCTCGGTGACGCCCTTGGGGAACTTCTCGCGGGCTTCGTTGGTGGGGATGGAGGGCACCACCACGCAGTCGTTGCCGTCTTTCCAGTTCACCGGGGTGGCCACGGAGTGGTGGTCGGTGAGTTGCAGCGAATCGATCACGCGCAGGATTTCATCGAAGTTCCGGCCGGTGCTGGCGGGATAGGTGATCTGCAGGCGCAGCTTCTTATTGGGATCGATGATGAACACCGACCGCACCGTGAGGTTGTTGAGGGAATTGGGGTGGATCATCCCGTAGAGATCCGCCACCGTCTTGTCCTCGTCGGCAAGGATCGGATAGTCAACGGTGGTGCGCTGGGTCTCATTGATGTCGCAGATCCAGCCCTTGTGGCTCTCAGCCGAATCCACGCTCAGGGCGATGGTTTTCACGTTGCGCTTTTCCCACTCCGGGCGCAGGCGGGACACCTCACCGAGTTCGGTGGTGCACACCGGGGTGTAGTCGGCGGGGTGGGAAAACAGCACAACCCAGCTGTCGCCAGCGAAGTCGTAGAAGTTGATCGAGCCCAGCTGGGAGTCCTGGGTGAAATCGGGCACGGTGTCGCCGAGCTGCAGGGCCATGGCTTGGGAGGCGGAAGCAGGAATTTCTCCTTTATAGCGGTTCCCCCGTCGGGAATGAGGTGTCCTGGGATGGGTGGGGCCAGTGGCGTAGTTCCTGGCGCAGCCGCTGCAGGCCCAATCCATCGGTGGCCGACACGAAGAGGGCATCCGGCTCCAGGGCCCGGGCCCGCTCCAGTTCACCGGCCGGGCAGCGGTCGATCTGGTTGGCCACCAGGCGCCTAGGCGCCGTGGAATCGAGGCCATTCAGGATGGAGTGCACCGTGCGCAGCTGTTCCGGCCAGGCCGGGTCGGCCAGGTCCACCACCAGCAGCAGCCCGTCGGCATGGAGCGCTTCCTCCAGGGTGGAGCGGAAGGCTTCCACCAGCTGGGGGGGCAGTTCACGGATGAAGCCCACGGTGTCGGTGAGCAGGGCCGTGGTGGCCGGTCCGTCCTCCGGATCCGGCAGGTCCAGCCGGCGCGTGGTGGGATCGAGTGTGGCGAAGAGTTTGTTCTCAGCCAGCACCGCCGCCCCGCCACTGCTGCGGGTGAGTGCGTTGAGTAGGGAGCTCTTGCCGGCGTTGGTGTAGCCCACCAGGGCGAAGCGCTTCAGGGCGCGGCGGTTCTGGCGCAGCCGCTCGCGGTGTTCTCCCAGCTGGCGCGCGTCGCGCTGCAGGCGCTCGATCCGGCGGGCGATGGCGCGCCGATCCTTTTCCAGCTGGGTTTCCCCCGGGCCGCGGGTTCCGATGCCGCCGCCCTGGCGCGAGAGGCTCAGGCCCCGGCCGCTGAGGCGCGGCAGCCGGTAGCGCAGCTGGGCCAGCTCCACCTGCAGGCGGCCGGCGGCGCTGCCGGCCCGCTGGGCAAAGATGTCGAGGATCAGCTCGCTGCGATCGCTCACCGGCAGATCGAGCAGGCGCTCCAGGTTGCGGGCCTGCACGGGGGTGAGTTCCCGGTCGGTGACCACCAGGGTGGCCCCCAGGCGCCGGGCCTCCAGGGCCGCTTCCGCCAGCTTCCCCTCGCCCCAGATGGTCTGCGGCGAGATGGCGCTGCGGCGCTGCTCCACCACTCCCACGGGTTCGGAGCCAGCGCTGCGCACCAGCCCCTCTAGCTCGGCGATCAGGCGCTGGGCGGCCTGCCGGTCGCCCGGGGTGAGGGCCAGCAGCAGCACGCGCTCCACCCCGGGCGCTGTGGGCGGGCCCGCTGCCGCCAGGGGGGCGGCCTGCTCGGCAGCTGGGGCAATGGCGAAGGGGTCGCGGCTGCAGAGCTCGGCCAAATCCCCTGCTTCCACGGCCTGCCAGGGCTCGGCGCCGCTGCCCTGGGCCACCAGCAGCTGGGAGGGCCAGAGGCCACCGGCCTTGGGCTGATCGCTGAAGCGCAACCAGAACTGGGGCGCCAGATCCAGGCCCACCACCCCTTCCTGGCTGCCGGGCCCCAGGTGCTTGGCCCGGCCGCAGCAGCTCAGCAGCCGCCAGTCGCTGCCCTGGCGGCGCTCCGAGCCCGGCAGCTTCTCCAGCAGCCGGCCTGATTGCTCCAGCGGCCCCACCCACAGCAGCCGGCACAGGCCGCGCCCATCCACCACCAGGGTGAGCGGCAGTTCCAGTTCATGGCTCTCGGCGCCGAGCCGCTGCAGGGTGAGCAGGTCGGCAGCGGCATCTTCGGGATGGCGCCGGTGGCAGAGCCGCTCCAGGCGCCGCCGCTGCGAGGGCCGAAGCCCCGCGGTGCGGCCCGCCAGCACGCCCTGCTTCAAGCGCGCTCCACCAGCAGGCAGCGAATGCCGGCAGCCTGGGCGCCCGCGTCGTCTTCCGGGCTGTCGCCCACGTGCCACACCGCTTCGGGAGGCAGATCCAGGGCCTCCAGGGCCAGCCGGTAGGGGGCCGGATCGGGTTTGGCCGCCCCTGCCGCGCTCGACACCACCACGGCGCTCAGGTGCTGCGCCACGCCCAGCCCCTCCAGCAGGCCCGGCAGGCGGCTGTCGAAGTTGCTCACCACCGCCAGGCGTAGCCCCCGCTCCCGCCAGCGCTCCAGGCAAGCCGGCACCTCGGGATACACCCGCCACAGGTCCGGATCGGCGAAGTGTTCGAACAGGGCCTGGGCCAACCCATCCGGCAGCCCCTCGGCCAGCTGCTGCTCCGGATCGGGTAGGGCGCCCTGAAGCACCGCTTCAATGCGCGCCCCCCACCAGGCGATCTCCGCCTCGCGCAGGGCTTCCCCCGCCAGCCCCGGAAACGCCAGGGGCGGCGCCTGGCAATACACCTGCGGAAAGGCGCGATCGATGGCCGCGGCATCGGCGGCCAGCCCGAAATCGTTGGCCAGGGCCGCGTAGCTGCTGCCCACCGACTGACGCAGCCGGATCAGGGTGCCCATGGCATCGAGCAGTAGGGCCTGCGGCCGGCGCTTCATCGGCCCCAGTCGGCGAGCCAGCCGGCGGCCACCCGCAGTTGATGGGGGGTGCCCGGCAGGCGGGCGAGGTAGGCGAGCCGGCGCAACTGGAAGGCGGCCTTGCCCGCCAGAGTGACGCCCATGCCGGTGAGGGTGGCTTCGCCCACCCCGAGGCTCAGCATCTCGCCGAGGTCGTTGAAGGAGAAGGGCTTCAGCGCTTCTCCGGCATCGGCGCGCATCAGGTTGTCGGCCAGGCAGTCGGCCTGCTGGAAGGCCACCTGGGCCGTGGCCGGCAAGGGTTCATCGGGCAGGGCCGCCACATCGCCCACGGCGAAGAGATGGGGGTGCTGGTGCAGCTGCAGCTCCGGGGTGCACAGCAGGCGGCCGCGGCTGTCGCGGGCCGGGGCCGGGTGGATCGGCGGCGGGTTGAGCCGCAGGCCGGCGGTCCACACCGTGGCCTCCACCGCCAGGCTGCTGCCATCGCTGAGCCGCAGCTGCTGGGCTTCCAAGGCTGTCACCCCCAGGCCTGTGCGCAGGCGCACGTCGCGGCGCTGCAGGGCCGCCAGGGCTTGCTCGCGGTTGAACGCCTTGGCCTGGGGCAGGGCGGTGGGCCCCTGCTCAATCAGTTCCACCACGGCGCTGCCGTCGATCAGGTCGGCGAGTTTGCAGGCCAGCTCCACGCCGCTGGGCCCGGCTCCCACCACGGCGATGCGCTGCAGCGCGGTGCGCCGCAGGCGCAGGGTGTCGACCAGTTGGCGCAGCTTCTCCACATCGTGGAGGGTGCGGAAGAACAGGGCGTGCTCCATCACCCCGGGAATCCCGAAGCTCTCGGTGTCGCCGCCGGTGGCCATCACCAGGCGCGAGAAGGGCAGGGTGCGGCCGCCGGCCGTGGTGAGGGTGCGGGCGTCGGCGTCGATCGATTGCACTCGGTCGCGCAGCCAGGCCACGCCCCGGCCCGCCAGCAGCGTGTCGTAACGGGGGGCGATCTCCCAGCTGCGCAATTCGCCGCTCAGGAGCTCATAGAGCAAGGGAAGAAAAAGGAAGCGCTCGTTGGGCTCGATCAGCAGCAGGGGCGGGTGCTGGCGCTTGCCCGCCAGCGCCAGGGCTGTGTAGAGCCCGCCGAACCCTCCGCCCACGATCACCACGGAGGGAGACAGCGAGGAGTGGGCGGACGGGCTCGCTGAGGTGCTTGCGGTGGAGCTCAACGCTGCCTCTGCCACGGCCTACCTCCGCAAACCCTAACCAGCGCAAGCCGGGGCGAGACTCGCGAGGCCAGCCTCAGGCCAAGATGGGCCGATGGTGATCTCCTCCGCGCCCCAATCCAGCGCTGCCGCACTGCCGGCCGATCAGGAGGGGAATCCAATTGATCTGGAGGCCGCGCGCAACCACCTCGAGTCGCTCTCTCCCCAAGACCGCCTGGCCTGGGCCCAGGAGCGTTTCGGTCAGCGCTTTGCCCTCACCACCAGCTTCGGCATCCAGGCCGCTGTGCTGCTCCACATGGTGAGTGAGCTGGGCCGGCGCACGGGGCTGCGGGTGCCCGTGATCTGGGTGGATACCGGCTATCTGCCCCCCGAGACCTACCGCTACGCCGACCAGCTCTGCCAGCAGCTCGAACTGGATCTGCACGTGGCCCAAGCCGCCATGAGCCCCGCCCGGATGGAGGCCCTGCACGGCCAGCTCTGGAGCACCGGTGAGGTGGCGGATCTGGAGCTGTATCACCGCATTCGCAAGGTGGAGCCCCTTGACCGCATGCTCACCGAGCTGCGGGTGAGTTGCTGGGCCAGCGGGGTGCGCGGCAACCAGACCGACCACCGCCGCGCCATGCGCCCGCTCGATCCGGTGCGGCAGCGCTGGTCGCTGCGGCCCCTGCTCAGTTGGAGCAAGAAAGACGTGTACTACTACATGCAGGACAACGGCCTGCCCCAGCACCCC
>CAIOXF010000134.1 GCA_903862155.1 uncultured cyanobacterium
AGACCGAAATACAGCAGGGCCTCACGCACCACCAGCATGGGCGTGGTTGCTGATCTGCCGTTTCCCGCGGTGTTGCTGAAGTTGGCAGGCACCACACGCATGACGTTTGAGCCCAGTCCGGATGATGTCCTGCTTTCAGGATTGGTCAGCCCAGAGAGTGGCGCAAGCTATTCACATGATCCCTGATGATTTGTCGCAAACCATTCTCAAAAGAGATGCTGCGAGTCAAACCATCACATGCCAGGTAAAGCTGTTGTGATTGTGCTGGTCACTGGCCTGCGAGTGGCTGGCGCGTTAGAGCTCAAGCGGTGTTGCTGCCTTAGTGGGTCGAAGCAGTCTTCGCCGTGTGGCGACGTTGCTGGCAGATCTGTTCTCCGCCGTGGGTCGCCCCCTCAAGGCCATGGCGCTGGGCCGTCTCAAGGATCTGTAGCTCTCCGCGCCGGAGCGGCTCTACCAAGGGCCGGCGACAGGATTCATGTTGCCGTGGTTGCCGCAGGCTTCCGGTAGCGGTTGAGGCCACGCGGCTGGCGTTGTTGGAGGTGTGGCCCGACGACAAGCAGGACACCACCGTGGGCTTCTTGTTGCGGGCTGTGGCCTGGTTCAACAGCCGCGACATCACTTGCCGCCGTGTACTTCCTGACAACGGGTTGCAAACCCCGGCGACAGGCGTGTGATGCCCTTGGGCCCATGCCCAAGCTCACCAGGCCGCAGGTGTCACATGGCCCTGGCTGCTCCACCCCTTGTCTGGAGCTCGCTCTGTTGGCGGCTCCTGAATCACCTGGCGAGAAATCACAGCTAGAAGGCAGCTGCTGCCACGCCATGCCCTGCAGAGCTTTGGTTCACCTATGGAGCTGAGGCTCTGCAAGAGGCTTGCTGCCAGGTCCTTCTTGTTCCCTTGGTTCAGTACTTAAGGACTTACGCAAGCTCCTGGGGTAAGAATATGCACAGGAAATAGATGGTCAACAGTGGGAGTCCGATCTCGTGCAAACGGCGTCTTCGGATCAGCGCCAATCCCAGGAACGCTAGCGAGCTGATCAAGTTAATGGCGAGAGTTGGCAAGAGTGTCCCAACAGGAGGGTTCACTCCCGCTACTGCATTGAAAGCGATCGCTACGACCACATACGAACTGAATAGCAGCCAGAAGTAGCGCGATTGCTCCTCGTAGTAACGGCGCAGATCTATGTCGTTGGCATGGTCAGGGAGAGCGCTGCATGCGAGTAGGACAAGTTGGAGCAGCTGAACCAAGAGCAGTAGGAACGGGCCGAAATGTGTCCAGATCTCCCCCTGTCCCAGGTGATAAAACTTCCACCAAAAGCGCAGGATAGCCAGGGTGGCCATCAGGGCGGCACATGGTGATAGCCAGTCCCAGCGGACACGGTGGCGATCCAATAGCAAGCGATGCAGGCTCGTGGCTAGATCTGATAGGGCTACGCCTACCAGTACAGACACCAGTACCAGCAGATACTCAAACTCACTCATTGGTCCCCAGCCTCATTCAGCGCTATAGCGGTAAGTTTGGTGGCTCTCTCGGATGAGCAAGGTTCTGCCATCTGGATCGGGGCTTTCAACTTCGAGCCAGTCGACGAATCCGGCTCCTGTGGCCATGTAGTGCACTGACCCATCCGGCATTCTGCGTGAGGCCACTGGCGTGGAAAATCCACCGAAATCAAAGATGGTCTGATTGTTTCTGCGCTCAACGGTCAGTACACCTAGGTCGGGACTGCGATAACGACGTGATAAGCGAGCTGCTTCTGCCGGATCGGGGGGGTTCTGGATTCCTTGCAGCTGCCGCATTCGTTCCATCCTGACATTCTTGGCCAGGTGCTCCAAGTCGGCCTCAGCTTCCTGGCGCAGACCCAGGACCAATTCCATCAGGCGCCTTTGCATGAGCAGAGCGAGCAATGTTCCTTGATCGCTGTTGGTGAGTACAACAGCCCCTAGGCGATACTCCGGTATCCAAAAGATCAGGCTTTGGTAGCCCAGTGTGGCCCCCGTGTGCTGTAGAACAGTCGTTCCCATCGATCGGTCAATGGCAAGGGCCAACCCGTAGAACGAGTCGGGTCCAGTATTCACTTGGGGCTTCCGGCGTTCGAGCAACACCCGGCGACTGATCCACTGCCGCCCGTTGGGCAGGTGTCCTTCGTTGAGCTCCAAGGCGAGGTAGCGGAGCATGTCGTTTACCGTGCTCCAGACCCCACCGGAGGGCCGGGCGGCAATCACATTGCGATTGGCCTTCGCATCGACCACCTCGAGTTGTCCCTGCCCGTTGAATCCGTGGGGCAGCGCCAGATTTGGGGACTGCAGCCCCTGCTCAAATGACAGCGTGGTTGAGCGCATTCCCAGAGGGCTGAATAGCAGTTGGCTCATGGCCCGGTCGTAGGCGGCCCCTAACTCGAGGGATGGGAACGCGACACGACCAGCGAGGAAGCCGCCTGCCGCGACCATCTGGTTGCTGTAGTGGTACTCCTTGCCCAAGTCACTGACGGGTTGGAGCCCAGCCATCGCGCCGAGCATGGTGGCGGGAGTCCTATTCCCAAAGTTCAGGAACAGCGGGAGGTCGCGTCGAGGAATGCCACTGCAGGCGCACAGCAGATGGCGGGTCTCGAGCCGGGCGGTGAGCTGTGGATCAGCCACCTTGAAGTCGGGCAGAACCGCATGGACTGGCGTCTCCCAGCGCATCAGGCCCTGATCGACGAGTCGCGCCACAAGGAGGCTCGTCAGCGGTTTTGTGGTCGAGCCCACCATGAACGTGGTGTTGGCATCCGGTGGGACGGTGGAGCCGAGGTGGCGAACTCCATAGCCCTCGGCTATCGCAACCCGATCACCCTGAAGGATTCCCACAGATACACCGGGAACCTCGAGCCGCTGCTGGGCAGTTTTGACAAACCTCCGCAGTGCGGAAACCCTTGATTCATCAAGTGCAGCAGCGGTTCTGCCTGCAAGGCTTTCGGGGGCGAACCCTGGGGCCTCCCAATCAATCGCCAGGTCTTCAAGAGCACCACCATGGCGCTCCGCGGTCGCACCTGAGAGATCCAGCAGGACCACGCCCCAGTGCGCGTCGGACCTCTGCACCAGCACGTTGACGAGCCGCCTCTTGGTGCCTGGCTTGTATTGGAAAACGCGCCGCTCCTTCCAGCCGAGCCCTGCTGGGGCCGAGATTTCCCTCTGAAGGCTTTCTGGCACCGTGCCGATGGCTTGCCACATCAGCGCGACAGCTTGATCTGCTGTTTCTGCCGCAGTCAGAGGTATCTGCAGGGTGGCAATCCTGGAGTCCCTCCCTGGCGGTTCGAGCACCGTCAGGCTTCCGCGTTGATGAATGGTCCACCCTGCTGGCGGAACGATGGGGGTTGCCTCGTTTTGGGCTCGAACGATTCCAGATGGAGGTTGTTCCGCTTGTCCATAGGAGGCAGAAGCGTTTGCACACCCCGCTGCTGAGAGCAACCAGACGGCACAAGCCCCGGCAGCACCCATCAACTGACGTGATGGCATGGCCTTCTGCAGGGACGGCGTTCGGGATGACTCAGCTGAACCGGGCATCACAGGAAGGCTGGCACCACTCCACAACAGTGGTCATCAGACTGCGTTGAGTCGATACCCACATTGGCCTCTAGGGACAGTTTCGAACCTCACTGCGTGGCTGGCGAGAGGCCTTGATCGACTGTTGTGAATGAACTAAGGAGTCACTGGAGCTAGATGCTCTGCTTGTGCTGGTTGTGAATGCAAGCGCCCTCCAGTTGCTGTCTGCCGCGAATTGAATTTCTGGTGGTCGGCCCTATCCCTTTTGTCCATTGACCTGTCTCCCACGAAAACCTCCTCTGCGTTCAGGTGCAACGCATTCCGCGGAGTCGCCTCCATCGGCCATCCGTAGGGGAGCAACACTGTCGGTGGAGCTGCACCGACTCTGGCAATGGCTAGCAGCTGCTGACCTTG
Organism: uncultured cyanobacterium; assembly: GCA_903862155.1. Classification (GTDB taxonomy): domain Bacteria; phylum Cyanobacteriota; class Cyanobacteriia; order PCC-6307; family Cyanobiaceae; genus UBA5018. Next base: position 3,931 of record CAIOXF010000134.1, read on the forward strand.
TGTGTTGCGCTGTTCGCCTTGGTGGCCCCATCCCACCCTGCAAGCCCTGCAGGGATCACTCCAGATCACCCTTGACTGCTGGCATCTGCTGGTGCTCAGTGATGGCGCCGCCCTGGTGCTGGTGCTGCCGCTGGAGCACAGCTGGCCCAGTGAGGGTGATCGGCAGGAGGCGTTGCGGCGCGGCGACCGGACACCACGGCACTGGGAGATGGCCTGCTCAATCTCGGCCAGCTCGCGTCCGATGTTGCGCACCATCGCCTCGGTGGTCTCGCGCGGCGTGGGCTTCTGCGGTGTTGGCATGGACTCCACTGTGGCGGGATCGATCAACCAAAGCGGTAGTGCTTGTGCACCGGGGCATGCACGTCCCAGGTGCAGCTCAGCCCGGCCTCAAACACCACCAGATCACCGGCTCCGAATCGAACTGGTTTTCCCCCGCCGGGCGTCACCGTGATGCCGCAAGCCATGGCCGAACGCGAAAGGACCGGAGGCATTGTCGAGCGCGGCCAGCCATGGCAACAGCAAGGGAGCACAGCCCGCGATGGGGTGCTCCTCCACGACAGCCGCGATGGGTCATGGCTTCTCCAACATCAACAACCTCCAGCACTCCACTGCCGGAAGACACCGCACCTTTGCTTGCTGCAGGCGATTCCTTGGTCTCTGAGACAGGGCCTGCAGAACCTTCAAGCACTGAGGCTCCCGAGGACTCCGCTCCCCCTGTTCAAGAAGAGGCCGTGCCTCCTGCGGTTGATCCCCTCAAGGCTGAGCGGCGCCGCAGCAACCAGCTGGAAAAGGAAATCCGCACGCTGCGTGAGCAGCTCAACCGCTTCTCCGAGATCAACCCGGAGGAATAC
>CAIOXF010000135.1 GCA_903862155.1 uncultured cyanobacterium
CCACTGATGCCCTTCATCCAGCCGCGGCGGGCGATCTCGTACAACAGCAGGGCGGTGGCCACCGAGGCATTGAGGCTGGGGGTGGCACCACGCAGGGGGATGCGCACCAGCTGGTCGCAGGTGCGCCGGGTGAGCATCGAGAGGCCTTCGCCCTCCGATCCGGTCACCACCACCAGGGGGCCATCCAGATCGGCCTCCTCCAGGGTGACGCTCCCTTCACCAGCCAGACCGATCACTCGGTAGCCCTCGTCTTTGAGGGCCTCGAGCGAACGGTTCAGGTTCACCACCCGGGCCACGGGCAAATTCTCCAGGGCCCCGGCGGCCACCTTGGCCACCGTGCCCGTGAGGCCGGCATTGCGGCGTTGGGGCAGCACCAGGCCATGGGCACCAAGAGCCTCGGCGCTGCGCACGATCGCCCCCAGGTTGTGGGGATCGGTGAGGCCATCCACCGCCATCAGCACCGGCGGTTCCCCCAGGCTGCGGCAGCCCTCGATCAGGGAGGGCAAATCCAGAGTTTCGGCAGCAGCGGTCTGCAGCACGATCCCCTGGTGCACGGCACCACCGCTGATCTGGCCGAGGCGGGCCCAGGTGACTTCCTCCACCAGCACGCCGGAAGACTTCGCTTCCCGCAGCAGCTGGAGAAACTTCGGGCTGAAGCGCATCTCCGGTGTGCACCAGATCCGGTGAATCGGACGGCCGCTCTCCAAAGCCGCCAAGGCGGCATGACGTCCCCACACCAGATCGGGCGAGGGCTCAATCCCGAAGCGCTCGGATTCACCCGCCGGAGGTGCGGCGGGGGCGTCGATCACCACAGGACCGCGCGAGGGGCGATCACCGCTGCGATCAAAACTGCTGCGATCAAAGCTGCGCTCACGCAGGGGGCGGGAGCCAAAGGGCTTGCGCCCGGCACCCGGGCGATCCCCACCCGGACGGGGACCGCCGGGGCGGCGGCTGAAGCTGCGTTCTGCCCCGCTGCCTGGACGGCGCTCACCGAAACGGCGCTCACCCCCGGGGCGAGCCTCGCGGTTGCCCTGCCAGCCTCCTTCGCGTCGGCCCTCCGGCCGGCCTTCGCTGCGGAACTCCCGGCGGAACTCACCACGGCCTTCTAGGCGTCCTTCACTGCGCGCCTCCGGACGGCCAGGGCGGCTGTCGCGGCGGAAATCAGAACGGACGTCGGAGCGGAACTCTGAACGGCCCTCGCCCCGGCCTTCCGAGCGGTACTCACCGCGGCCCTCCGGACGCCGGCCGGAACGCTCCGGGCGACCACCGGAACCTTCACGGCGGGGCTGGAAGCGACCAACGCGGCTATCGGCTCGCGGCCCACTGCCCGTCCGCTTCTCGGGACGGCGTTCAAAACGTGGGCTCATGGCGATGGGGTGGCGAAGGTTATGGATCGTTCTCCTTCAAGTGATCTAGCAGCTCGACAAGCCGGGGGGGATCGTGCAAGAAAAGCCAACCAAGCAGGGCCTCAAATCCCGTGGCCTGGCCGTAGGCCGCCGCATCGCCTTTGCGCGGTCCACGGCCAGCGCGATTTCGGCCCCGGCGCACGAGATCCCGCTCCGCTTCACTCAGCCACCCCTCGAGTTTCTGAAGCGCCTCGGCCTGGGCACCGGCACGCACGGCGCCCACAGTTTGGCGATGCAGATCCTGGGCTCGGGCGGGTTCCCGGCAGCGCTCCAGCCGCTGATGGAGCTCCCACACCGCGTCTCCCAGCCAGGCCAGCTGCAGGGGGCCGAGCTCGGAGGCGGGGGGGTGAGCCCGAAGTCCCGCCAGCCAGTGCTCAGGCGGCGAGGCGGCCAAG
>CAIOXF010000136.1 GCA_903862155.1 uncultured cyanobacterium
CTGATCGGCCGCAGCACCCATGCGATCGAGCAGCTGCGCCAGGCCGTGGCCGATGGCTGCGACTACGTGGGCGTGGGGCCGGTGAATGCCACGCCCACCAAGCCCGGCCGCCAGGCGGTGGGGCTGGATTACGTGCGCCAGGCGGCAGGGGAGTGCCCGATTCCGTTCTTCGCCATCGGCGGCATTGATGCCGCAGCCCTGCCGCGGGTGCAGGAGGCCGGTGCCACGCGGGTGGCGGTGGTGCGGGCCATTACCGAGGCCCATGATTCGGCGGCGGCAGTGCAGGAGCTGCTGGCGGGGCTGCAGAGCGAAGCATGACGTCCATTCCCGAGTCCCATTCGCCCCAGATCGCCCTCCAGGTGAACGGTGAATCCCGCAGCTGTCCGGCTGGGCTGAGCCTGGATCGGGCCCTGGAGGCCCTGGGCTACAAGCCCCAGCTGGTGGTGGTGGAGTTCAACGGTGAGATCCTGCCGCGCAGCCGCTGGAGCGAGCAGCCGGTGGTGGAATCCGACGTGCTGGAGGTGGTCACCATCGTGGGTGGGGGTTCTTAGATTTCGCCCATCTGACTGCGGCGTCTTGGCTCTCCCCTCCCGCTCCAACCATGGGCCGCAGCGGACAGGTCTGCGCCGTTGGCTCAGCTGGCTTGCGCTTCCGGCCCTGATCGCCGGACTGCTGATCATCCATCCCGCCCCGAGCTACGCCGCCAGCGGCGGCCGCATCGGCGGCGGCAGCTTCCGCTCGGCGCCTTCCATGCCCCGCAGTTACGGCGGCGGTGGCAGCTATCGCGGCGGATACAACGGTGGGTATCGGGGCGGCTACGGCGGTGGCATTGGCTTCCCCTTCATCATTCCCTTCTTCGGCTTCGGCGGTGGCGGCCTGTTCGGCTTCCTGGTGCTGATGGCGATCGTGGGGCTGTTCGTGAATGCCCTCCGGGGCGGTGGCGGAAGCCCAGCACTGGGCTCCGCCGATGGCGGCCCGATTACCTACAGCCGCCCGGATGGTCCGGTGTCGATCGCCCAGGTGCAGGTGGGCCTGCTGGCCTCAGCCCGCGAGCTGCAGGCTGATCTGCGCCGCCTCGCCGGCAGCGCCGACACCAGCAGCAGCGTCGGTTTGCAGCGGGTGTTGCAGGAAACCAGCCTGGCCCTGCTGCGCAATCCCGATCTCTGGGTGTACGCCAACGCTGAGGTGGGCCAAGTGCCCTTCGCCTCGGCGGAATCCACCTTCAACCGTCTGTCGATGGCGGAGCGCTCCAAGCTTGATCGCGAGCTCACCACCAACGTGGGCGGCCAGCGCTCCAGCGAAGGCACCAAAGCCGCCGGTGACAGCGATGCCACCAGCGACTTCATTGCGATCACCCTCCTGGTGGCCAGCCGCAACCGCCTCAACCTCAAAGGCGCCACCAGCGCCGAGCATTTGCGCCAGAGCCTGCAGATCCTGGGCGGGGTGGGTTCGGAAGACCTGCTGGCGATCGAGGTGATCTGGCAGCCCGAGGGCGCCGGCGAGGTGCTGAGCACAGAGGAGTTGCTCACGGCCTACCCGGATCTGCAACACCTCTGAGGCCTCTCAGGGCACTGGCCCGAGTGCTTGCCGCAGGCTCTTGCAGCCATCGATTTCCCTCGGGACACTGCGCCCGAGGCACTCGCCGCGCCATGCCGCCGCGTCCGATCCAGTGGGTGAATACCCCTGTGTTGCTCGAAGCGATCGAGCGCTACGAACGGGGGCAGCTGCCCAGGCCGATGCAGCTCTGGTTGGAACAGGTGCTGGAGCTACCTACACCTGCTCAGGATCCGCAGGCAGGCCATGGCGGCGCCGTAGCCGTTGTCGATGTTCACCACCGTGAGCCCGGGGGCGCAGCTGGCGAGCATGCCGTGCAGGGCGGCCTGGCCGCCGGCGCTGACGCCGTAGCCCACCGCCACTGGCACGCCGATCACCGGCTGGGGCAGTAGGCCCGCCAGCACGGTGGGCAGCGCTCCTTCCATGCCGGCACAGGCGATCAGCACATCGGCGCTGCGTAGCTCCTCCAGCCGATCGAGCAGCCGGTGCAGGCCTGCCACGCCCACGTCCAGCACCAGTTCAGCTTCCACCCCATGGCAGGCCAGGGCCAGCTGGGCCTCCGTTGCCACGGGCAGATCGCTGGTGCCGCCGCTCAGCACCGCCACGCGCCCCAGGGCGGGATCGACCGGCGGCAATTGGGGGCTCACCAAGCAGCGGGCCTCGGCGTGGTGCTCCAGGGGAAGTTCGGGAAGGAGGGCCTTGACCTCTGCAGCTTTAGAGGGGCTCACCCGGGTGGCAAGCGCCAGTTCGCCGGCGTCATGGAGCTTGCGAATGATTCGGGCCAGCTGGTCGGCAGTTTTGTGCTCGCCCCAGATCGCCTCCACCATCCCGATGCGCTGGCGGCGCTGCAGATCGAGGCGGTGATCGTTGCTCGGCGCGCTGTTCATCAGACGAATTCAGGCGGCTGGCCGTTCCCAGATCTGCTCCACCAGCGCCGGGGTGACCCAGAGGCTGGGGTGGTGCTGGGCGTGTTCCAAATCGGCCTCCAGGGCCTGCTGGTCGGCCTGGCTCCACACACCGGCGGCTGCCAGTTGCTGGGGATAGCTGCTGAGGAAGTCCTGCAGCCAGCGGGCCTTGGGGCCTGCCGTGGGTTCACAGGCCATCAGGCTGCGGGCCGACACCAGCTGCATCCCCTGGGCTTCCAGAAGTTTGGGCAGGCGCCGGGCGATGTGGGGATCGCCGCCATTGGCCTGCCAGTGGCGGATGCAGTACTGAACAAAGCGGCTCAGCCCTTCGCCTTGGGGATGGAGCGCAAAGGTGTCCCATTGCACGTACTCATGCAGCACCAAGCGCCCACCGGGCCGCAGGGCCTGGGCGGCGAGGGCCACCAGGGCCTCGGGATCAGGCACAAACATGGCGAGCCATCGACACCAGGCGCCGTCCCAGCCGGCGCTGCCGATGGTGGCCTCAATCGTTTCGGCGCACTGCTTCTGGCCTAGATCCAGGGCGAGGGTGCGGAGCTGGGTGAGTTTGCGGGCGCCGGCCTGCTGCTCCAGGTGCTGCAGGTAGGGCGGGGCGTTGTCGATCGCCAGCACCGTGCCTTCTGCGCCCACCCGTTCGGCCAGGTCGAGCGCCGCGAAGCCGGGTCCGCAACCCAGATCCAGCAGCCGCTGCCCTTTCCTAAAGCCAGCCCGATCCCAGGCGGCCAGCGTGTCGTCGCGCCAGATGGCGTGTTGGCGCCCCAGTCGCTGCAGTTCGATCTCGGCGGTGCCGAGCACGTAGGTGTCTGAGCTCATCGCGGCAGCAGCTCGCCTTCAAACACCAGGGGGAA
>CAIOXF010000137.1 GCA_903862155.1 uncultured cyanobacterium
CAGCGGCGATGTGGTGGAAGGCCGCCAGCAGGGCTGGTACTGCGTGGCCTGTGAGGAGTTCAAGGACGACCCCCACGAGGCCCAGGATCCGGAATGCCCCATTCATCGCCGGCCCCTCGAATGGCGCGATGAGCTCAACCTGTTCTTCCGGCTCTCCCGCTATCAGAGCCAGATCGAGGACCTGATCCAGCGGGAGGGGTTCATCCAGCCCGCCAGTCGGCGCAAGGAAGTGGAGAACTTCGTGGCCCAGGGCCTGCGCGACTTCTCCATTTCCCGGGTGGATCTGCCCTGGGGCATTCCGGTGCCCGGCCACGAGGGCCACACGTTCTACGTGTGGTTCGATGCCCTGCTCGGCTACCTCACCGCCCTGCTGGAGCCAGGCGACGAGCCGAATCTCGATCTGATCCTGGAGCGGGGCTGGCCGGCCAGCCTGCATGTGATCGGCAAGGACATCCTTCGCTTCCATGCCGTGTATTGGCCTGCGATGCTGCTCTCGGCCGGGCTGCCGCTGCCGGACCGGGTGTTTGGCCACGGCTTCCTCACCCGGGAAGGCCAAAAGATGGGCAAGTCGCTCGGGAACGTGCTCGATCCCGAGGTGCTGCTCGAGAAGTGCGGCCGGGATGCGGTGCGCTGGTATCTGCTGCGCGACATCCCCTTTGGCGATGACGGTGACTTCCAGCAGCAGCGCTTCACCGATCTGGTGAACAACGACCTGGCCAACACCATCGGCAACCTGCTGAACCGCACCAGCTCGATGGCCCGGCGCTGGTTCAGCGATGCCGTACCCCTTGCGGGCACGGCCCGCTCCAGCGACCATCCCCTGGCCCAGGCTGCGGCCCAGGCTGCGGCGACCACTCAGGTCGCCTGGACCAGCCTTGATTTCCGTGCAGCAGCGGAATCCACTTTGCAGCTGGCTATCCAGGCCAACGGTTTCCTCAACGACCAGGCCCCCTGGAAGGCCATGAAGCAGGAGGGCAATGAGACCGCCGTGGCGGCGGACCTCTATGCCGTGCTCGAGGCGGCGCGTTTGGTGGCCTGTCTGCTGGCCCCGCTCTTGCCTGAACTCTCTGGCCGGATGCTCACCCAGCTGGCCCAGCCCGAAACTCCCGCCTGGCCCGATGCCCTGGCCTGGGGGCTGCTGGAACCAGGCACTTCACTGCCTGAACCCCAGCCGGTGATGGCCCGTCTGGAGCTGGACGGCCCCCTGTGAACCACTGGCCGGCTTTGTGTGGCTGGCTCCTGGGGCCAGCCCTGCTGCTGCCCCTGCTGGCTGGCTGTGAGCAGAGAGCAGCCAAGGAAGAACCGGCGGTGCCCTTTGTGTTCCGCTCGCTCAACCTGCGCCAGCAGGATCCCCAGGGCCGGCCGGCCTGGCAGCTCACCAGCCCGGAGGCCCGCTACGACCTCTCACGCAAGGTGGCCCAGGCCCGGGACCTGCGGGGCACGATTTTTTCCGGCGGAAAGCCCCTGTATCGCCTCAGCGCAACCAGCGGCACGGTGCTCAATGACGGTGCCCTGATCCAGCTGGAAGGCATGGCCACGCTGGAACGGGTGGGCCCGCAGCCCGTGGTGGTGCGAGCGCGGCGGGTGCGCTGGTATCCACGCCAGGAGCGCATGGAACTGGATCAGCGGCCTGTCGCCACCGACCGTGATCTCCAGATCAGCGCTGATCGGGCGTTGTTCCTGATCAACCAGGACAAGCTTGAGCTGCGGGGCTCCCCTGCCTTCACCCGACGCGTGAAACCGGAATCCATCGTGCTCACTGCGAGTAGCGCCGACTGGTATCCCACTAGTGGCAGTCTGCAGGCCCCGGGTCCCATACGGGCCGAGCGCCGCATGGCCAAAGGCAAGCCTCCCCAGCTGCTCACCGCCCCCAGGCTCACCGGCAACAGCCTTCAGCAGCGCCTGGTGTTGCAGGGGCCTGTTCGCTTCACCGACCCGGGTGCCAAGGCCCAGTTCGTGGGTGGTGAAACCGCAGTTGAGCTGCAACGGGAGGCCGTTGTTTCCATCCAGCCCTTCACCGGTTCAATCGACAAATTGCAGCTCGCCGGCAACGGCTTTGAGCTGCTCAATGGCCAAACCCTGGCGGTGATTACGCCTGGCTGTGAGCTCCGCCAACCAGGTGAAACCCTCACCGCATCGCGCTGCCAGTGGAACTGGACCACCCAGGCCATCGAGGCCCGTGGCGGTGTGGTGCTCCAACGCCAAGCCAATGAACAGATCACCCGGGCGCGTCGCCTTGACGGGCGCATAGGCGCCGACGGCCTTGCGGTGTTCACCAGCCCTGGCAGCCGGGTGAACACGCGGGTGCGGTTGCCCCAACAAACCAAAGCCAGCAGCCCTAAGCCCCAGGGCTCACGTGCACCAATCGGGCTGTAAGCCGCCGGCTCCAGCCCTCCAGCCATTGGAGGTCGCTGCGGCTGAAGCAACGGGCACTCCAGCCACCGATCACCACCCAGCCGCGATCCCCCAGGGGTTGCACCACCGCGGCGGGCAGTCCGGGGAGGAGGCCATCGAATTCACCCCGGCCCGGGTAGAGGCGCAGATCCACCAGGGAGATCGCACCGCCCTTCGCGCGGGCCCGTTGGCACAGCTCCCCTGGGTTGAACGATTCGGGCCCGATGAGGCCGCGCCGGAGCAGCTGCCTTCCATCCCACAGCACCACCAAGGTGGCGGCCGGAGTGGCGGTCAGCAGCATCTGGCTGCCCCAGCCCAGCTCCTCCGCCACCGCGTCTGGCAGGCCTTCGGCCAGCTGCAAGCCTTCCTCGCCGCTCAGGTTGGCCCTGGCCGCCGCCTCAGGTACGGCCCGGGTCCATAGGGCCGCCACCAGCATCAGACCAACGGCCAGGGCGCCGGCCAGCACGCTGGCGCGCTCCAGGGAGGGGTTGATTTCGGGGGCCTGCCATTGGTTGAGCACCACCAGCAACAGGGCGCCGATGCCGACACCCAGGGCCACCCGCGCAGGCCAGGGCAGGGCCACAGGCGACAGGGCTTGGTTCAGGCGGCAAACTAGGGCCACAACTGCCCTGATCCGTTGGCCACAGCTGCCTGCACGCCCCGGAGAACCGCCGGACTGTGGGGTGTTGTTCTCCTGGTGCTGCTCACGCTGGTGAGCCTCTGGCCAGCAGGGCCGGTGTTTGCGGCTTCCGCAGCGAGCTACCCCGACACCCTCCCCCAGCAACGGGTGATCGATCCGGCAGATGTGTTCAGCCGTGCTGCCCAAGGAGACGTGAGCAAGGCCCTGGAGGAGCTGGCCACCGACCACGTGGATGCCCGCCTTCTCACGGTGGAGCGGCTGGACTACGGCCTCACCCTTCCTCAACTGGGCCAGCAGCTGCTCGATCGCTGGAGCCCCCAGGCTACCGACGGCAACCTGCTCCTCTTTCTGATCGACTCCCAGACCAATGGCGCCGCGGTGATCGCTTCGCCCGTGCTGCGTGCCGAGCTCGATTCCGATCTGCTGCGCAGCACCGCCCGCACCACCATGGCGCAGCCCCTGCGTGAGGGCGGCCGCTATCGCCAGGCCAGCCTCGATGGCATTTCCCGCCTTCGCACGGTGCTCGAGGAGGGCAACGACCCCGGGGAGCCGGTGGTGATGGAGGTGGAGCGGCCCAGCACCAACGTCCCCACCCGCGAAGAAACCGAGTCGAGCAACGCCTTCACCTGGGTGGTGGTGCTGCTGGTGGTAGGCACGATCGTGCCGATGCTCACTTGGTGGGTTTTTTCCCGCTGATCGGTATGGCACTCACCGATTGGATGGGAA
>CAIOXF010000138.1 GCA_903862155.1 uncultured cyanobacterium
GTGACGGCCGCCTTCGCTTCCTTGGCCGATCAGCCCTACACCGATGCCTACGTGGCCGAGGTGCTCAAGGCCCGCCACTGGCTTGCCGCCGAACTTGCCAACGGTGGCGTGCGTCACCACGTGGCCGGCGGCAACTACCTGCTGATCTGGCCCAAGGGCCCGGCTGCGGAGGTGGAAGGGCGCCTCAGAGAGGCCGGCATCCTGGTGCGCTCCATGGCGGGCAAGCCGCTGATCGATGGTTCGCTGCGGGTGAGCATCGGCACCACTGAGCAGATGCAGCAGTTCTGGAGCGCCTACACCGCGATCGAAGGAATCACGGGATCGAAGGCATCAGCTCAGCCCTGAGGGGGTCAGCGCATCACCAGGATCTGGGTGGAATCGCTGAGCTTGCCGGGCAGGCTCACGCTGGCGCCGGTGCGCTTTACCGGGGTGCCGGCCATGGCCAGCAGGAACGGTTGCACGCCGCTCTGGTCGCAGTTCTTGGGGGCAGTCTTGCCGCTCACGTACTGCACCGGAATCACGCGGCGGGGTTGCAGCTCGCGCACCACCTCGGCCGCTTCGCTGCCGGTGTACACCTTGGCGCCGCCGCCCACGCCGATGATCAGCACGTCGGGGCGGCCCAGCAGCACCTTGTCTTCCGGGCTGATGCTGCCGGCGGTGCCGCCGAGGTGGGCGAAGTTCAGGCCCCCCTGCTGCCAGCGCCACAGGGTGGAGTTGCCGAAGCGGCGGCCGCCCACCCGGTCGTGGGGTGCGCTGATGCCGTCGATCTTGAGGCCTGCCACCCGGTAGGAGCCTGGGCTCACCAGAAGCTTGCCAGTGGCCACGGCCGCGCCCTCATCCGGCAGGCGGCTGCTGGCCAGAACCACATCGGCCCGCACCCGCGGCTCGTTCAGCCCGGCAGCGCAGGCCACGGCTTTGAAGGGGTTCACCAGCACCGTGGCCCCGCCCCCCTGGATCAGCAGGGCGCTATGGCCATAGCTGGTGATCGATACGCCACCCCCGGCCTGGGCCGGCAGCGTGAGAGCCACGGCGCCAGCCGCAGCGATCAGGGAGCTCAGGCGGGAGGGCAGGGGCATGGGGGCCAGCCGATCGCCTCGGACCCTACACGCCTTCTCCGAGGAGATCAGCCCTGCGCCGAGCGCAGGAAGTTCGCTAGCAGCGCATGGCCCTCCTGGGTGAGCACGCTTTCGGGGTGGAACTGCACACCCTGCAGGTGGGGGTAGTCGCGGTGGCGTAGACCCATGATCGTGCCGTCCTCCAGCCAGGCGGTGATCTTCAGGCAGTCGGGCAGGCTTGCGCGCTCGGCGATCAGGCTGTGGTAGCGGGTGGCCGTGAGTGGGTTGGGCAGTCCGGCGAACACCCCCTCGCCCTCATGCAGCACCGGCGAGGTTTTGCCGTGCATCAGCTCCTTGGCCCGCACCACCTTGCCGCCATACACCTGGGCGATCGACTGGTGGCCGAGGCAGACCCCCAGGGTGGGCACGGTGGGGCTGAGCTCGCGCAGCACCTCCAGGCACACGCCGGATTGATCAGGATCGCCGGGGCCCGGTGAGATCAGGATTGCCGCGGGGTTGAGCGCGCGAATCTGGTCCAGGGTGAGGGCATCGTTGCGCTCCACCCGCAGATCGGCGGCCAGCGGGTAGTCGGCGGCCAGCTCGCCGAGGTACTGCACCAGGTTGAAGGTGAAGCTGTCGTAGTTGTCGAGAACGAGCAGCATCAGCCCGGTGGGTGGTGCCGTCTATTCAAAGGCCCAGCCGGGCCAGCAGCGGTGGTGCCAGCAGCAGCACGGCGATCAGCAGCGACGCCAACGCAGCCACCAGCACGGCCGCGGCGGCGCAGTCCTTGGCGATGCGGGCCAGGGGATGGAACTGGCGCCCGATCGCCAGGTCCACCACGGCTTCCGTGGCGGTGTTGATCAGCTCCAGCACCAGCACGGCCGCCACGGTGAGCACCAGCACCGCCAGCTGCTCGGTGGGCAGCCCGAGCCAGAGCCCCAGGGCGAATACCAGCGAGCCGGTGATCACATGGATCCGGAAGTTGCGCTGGCTGCGGAAGCCATACGCCAGGCCCTGGGCCGCGTAGCGAAAGCTGGCGGGCAGGTCGCCCGCCACGGTCCAGGCCCCCAGGCGCTTGGGGCGGCGACGGTCGCGGCGTTGTCGGCGTTCCGAGGGCGGTTGGGTTGGCGGCTGGGTGGAAGCGGTCATGCCAGGCCCGCCGACTGCGCCGTGTGGATCAGCCGATCCTGGCGCTCCAACATTGCTGCTAGCTGGGTGTCGTTTGGATGGTCCCAGCCCAGCAGATGCAGCAGGCCGTGGCTGGCCAGAAACAGCAGCTCGTGGGGGAGATCGTTCCCGTGCTCACCGGCCTGGCGAGCCGCGGTTTCCACGGAAATCACGATGTCGCCGAGCTCCAAGCCGGGCTCCTCCCATGCATCGTCGTCGCGGTCCTCGTCATCGCCCAGGCCAACGGGCATCGGGAAGGCGGGGCCCTCGTCGGTTTCGTCCTGGGCGGCAAAAGCCAGCACGTCGGTGGGGCCATCCTTTTCGCGCCAGTCGCTGTTCAGCTCGGCGATGGCAGCGTCATCCACCAGCGCCAGGCCAATGCAATAGGCCTGCGCCCGCA
>CAIOXF010000139.1 GCA_903862155.1 uncultured cyanobacterium
ATGGCCATGCTCACTGCCAGCGCCTCGGCTGTTGTCCGCTCCCCGTTCTGCCGGCCCGAGGAGGATCCGTTTTTGCTGCTCGAATCCACGCTGCGCTCAATAGAGGAGATCCTGCGCCGCAGTCGGGGGATGGCGCTGCGCCGCACCTGGATCGAGCAGCCTTATGGCGAGGAGGAAATCACGCTGCTGGAGGAGGAGGTGATCCCGGCGATCCAGCAGTGCCTCAAGCGAGTTGATGAGCTGGATGAGCGGCTGCTGGCCCAGCAGGAGCTGCTGCACCGCTGCCAGCTGGAGGCTGATCGTGAGGCGCTGGCTGAGTTGCGGCTGCAGATGGCCTGAGGCTCCCTGGGGGCTGCGGCCCCTTTCAAGATGGGCGCCGTACAGTGTCCGTACGTTCTGGGGTCTGTCGTTGTGACCAGCGCCAAGCCGCAGGGCCACCGGCCGGCCAAGACCAGCCGCATCGAGCTGCGGGCCACAGAAGACGACCGCGACCTGCTGGATCGGGCCGCCGCGGCCCTCGGTACCGACCGCAGTTCCTTCCTGCTCGCCCAGGGGCACCTGGCTGCCCAGCGTGTACTGGCCGACCGTCAGCACTTCCTGCTCGATACCGACGCCCAGCAGGAATGGGAGCGGATCAACAACCGCCCAGCCCGCAGCCTGCCGGGTCTGGCGCGCCTGCTGGAGCGGCCTTCGCCCTTCCACACCCCAGCGGCGGATCAGCCCCAGCCGTGAATCGCTACCAACCGCCTGAGCTGTTGGCGGCCCGTCACCAGCTCGCCGGCTTCCGCTGCCGATCCGAGGAACAGTCCGCCTGGCTGGTGGACATGGCCAAGCAGGCCCACGGCACCGGCACCACCCGCGTGTTTGTGGTCACCGAAAGCGATCAGCCAACCGTTGTGGCCTGTTACGCCTGGTGCATGGCGAGCGTGGGCCTCACGGACCTGCCCGAGCGGCTGCGCCGTGGCGCTGGCCGCTACCCCCAGCCCATCGCCCTGCTGGCCCGCCTGGGGGTGGATGAACGCCACGAAGGCCAGGGCCTCGGTGCGGCCCTGCTGCTGGATGTGATCGGCAGGGCCAGCAGCCTCAGCGACGCCATCGGCTGCCGCGGCTTGCTGGTGCATGCCGAATCCGAGCGGGCCCGGGGCTTCTACGAGCACCTGATCCCGGAGTTCGCGCGATCGCCCACCGATCCGCTGCACCTGTTGCTGTTGCTCAAAGACATCTGCCGCACCCTGGGGCGTTGAACCCCCACTCACCCGCCCCGCAGCCAGAGCAGACCGGTCGAGAGCCGCTGCCTCCGCCACCGGAGCCAGAAAGGGCGCGTCTCAATGACGTTGGCGGTCCCAGCCCCACCCCCTGCCAGGCCATCACCAAGCAATTTCTGTACAGTTGATATGTACAGAAAGGAACTTCGGGTATGGCCCTTGTCTCCGTGTCCGATCTGCGGCAGCACCTGCCCGCTTTCCTGAAGCGGGTTCAGGCCGGTGAAGAGCTGCAGGTGACATCCCGCGGACGCATCATTGCCCGCATCGCTCCGGAGCGGGACCCTGCCGACGAGGCACGCCAGTGGCTGCTGAATTTGCGTGATCGCGTCTCCCTTGGCGATGTGGTGCAAGCGATTCCGGATGTGGAGTGGAGTGGCGATGCGGATCATCTGTGACACCCACATCCCCCTCTTCTGGGCCAATGCTCCAGCCCGCCTCAGCGGCAGCGCCGCCGCAGCCCTCGACAAAGGCCGGCAGGAGGGCCAGCTGGCCATCGCCGACATCTCCCTGTGGGAGTTGGCCCTCCTGATCGATCGCGGCCGCCTTCAGCTTCCAGGCGATGTCAGCCCTGTTGACTATCTCTCCCGACTGCTGAAGGCGCTTCGATTGCAGGTGCTGCCAATCACGGCTGAGATCGCTGTTCTCTCCCGCAGCTCCCTGTTTCAGCATGGCGATCCAGCTGACCGCCTGATCGCGGCCACGGCACTGCACGGTCGCTGGCCGCTGATCACCGCTGATGAAAAGCTCCGTGCCCTGCCAGACCTTCACTGCATCTGGTAACTGCAGCTGCCGTGGACCCCGGAAACCGGTCCAGGGTGAATAAGAGTCCACAACCGGCCAGACTGGGTCGGGGTTTTCACCATGAAACGCACCAGGCCCAAAGATGTGGGTGGCCACCAGGGCCGGTGCACACCCACCGGATCCCTCGGCAAGTCGTCAGGCCGTGTCAAGGATCAGGTTGAGTCAAGGATCAGGCCGTGCACCTGACAGCCGTGCGTCTGAAAACGGAGAGGGTGTCCGTGTGCAGCGGATCAAATTGGATTC
>CAIOXF010000140.1 GCA_903862155.1 uncultured cyanobacterium
AGCGAGCTGCGCAACCGCGGCGTGGATGCCACCAGCTACGTGGCCATGCGCTACTGGCATCCCTTCACCGAATCGGCCGTGGCCGACATCAAGGCCGACGGGGTGGATGAGGTGGTGGTGCTGCCCCTCTATCCCCACTTCTCGATCAGCACCAGCGGCTCCAGCTTCCGCGAGCTCAACCGCCTGCGGGAGGCCGATCCGGCCTTCAGCCGTCTGCCGATCCGCTGCATCCGCAGCTACTACGACGACCCGGGCTACATCGGCGCCATGGCCGAGCTGATCGCCAAGGAAATCAAAGCCTGCCCCGATCCGAGCACGGCCCACGTGTTCTTCAGCGCCCACGGAGTGCCCAAAAGCTACGTGGAAGAAGCGGGCGATCCCTACCAGCAGGAGATCGAAACCTGTGCCCGGCTGATCATGGAGAAGCTGGCCGCAGACCTGGGCCACCCCAACCCCTACACGTTGGCCTACCAGAGCCGGGTGGGTCCGGTGGAGTGGCTCAAGCCCTACACCGACGATGCCCTGCACGAGCTGGGCGAGCAGGGCGTGAAGGATCTGGTGGTGGTGCCGATCAGCTTCGTGAGCGAGCACATCGAAACGCTCGAAGAAATCGACATCGAGTACCGGGAGGTGGCCACCGAGGCCGGAATCATCAACTTCCGCCGCGTGCCCGCCCTCGACACCACCCCGGCCTTCATCCACGGCCTGGCCGATCTGGTGCAGGGGGCCCTGGCCGGGCCAGAGGTGAACCTCGATCAGGCCGCCGCCCTGCCCACCAAGGTGAAGCTCTATCCCCAGGACAAGTGGGCCTGGGGCTGGAACAACAGCTCCGAGGTGTGGAATGGCCGCTTGGCGATGGTGGGCTTTTCCGCTTTCCTGCTGGAACTGATCAGCGGCCGTGGTCCGCTCCATGCCCTGGGGTTGCTCTGAGCGTCGGCGACTGGGCGCCCTGCTGATCGGGGCTGGGCTGCTGGGCGCGATCGGCGCCTCCGCTGCGGCCCATGCCCGCAGCCCCTGGGCCCTGGGAGTGTTCCCGGTGCGTCAGTTTCAGGCCTACACCAGCCACTACGGCACCCGGGTGCGGCCGGGCGGCCGGGAGGAGCCCCACTACGGCCTTGACATCGCCGCGCCCCTGGGCTCGCCGATCCACAGCTGGTGGGGCGGGGTGGTGCAGGAGGTGATCAACGACGGGGCTTGCGGAATCGGCCTGGTGATCCGCTCCGGCGCCTACGAACACATCTATTGCCACCTGGCCGGCTTGGGTGCCAGCGGTCGCTACCAGAGCGGACCGGTGCTGCTGCGCTCAGGAGAGACCGTGCGCACGGGCCAGTTGATCGGCCATGTGGGCCTCAGCGGCCGCACCACCGGCCCCCATCTGCACTGGGGGATGCGCTATCGGGGCCAATGGCTGGATCCGGCGCGGATCCTGCGGGCCATGGCCGAGGGCCAGCGGCGGCTCCGGGCCACGGCCAGGGCGCCAAAAGCGCCGTCGGCGCCTAGGGTTGCCTCATTCCGATAAGGGCTCGCCGTAGGCCTCAGGCCCGCCATACGCCCCACCAAATCGCCCCTTCAGTCGCAGCCGTGACGCTCACGCCCCTCACTCCTGCGGCCCAGGCCGCCCAATCCGCAAACGCCATCAGCACCACCCCAGCCGCGGCTCCAGTGATGCCGCAGCGGATGAGCGGGGCCGATGCCCTGATGGACGCGCTCCATCGCCATGGCGTGAGCCACATCTTCGGATACCCGGGCGGCGCGATTCTTCCGATCTACGACGCGCTCCACAAGGCCGAGAGCCGCGGCTGGCTGAAGCACATCCTGGTGCGCCACGAACAGGGCGGCACCCATGCCGCCGACGCCTACGCCCGCGCCACCGGCAAGGTGGGCGTGTGCTTCGGCACCTCCGGCCCCGGAGCCACCAACCTGGTGACCGGCATCGCCACCGCCCAGATGGACTCGGTGCCGATGGTGGTGATCACCGGCCAGGTGCCCCGGGCCGCGATCGGCACCGACGCCTTCCAGGAAACCGACATCTTCGGCATCACCCTGCCGATCGTGAAGCACTCCTGGGTGGTGCGCGATCCGCGTGACATCGGCCGGATCGTGGCCGAAGCCTTCCTGATCGCCTCCACCGGTCGCCCCGGCCCGGTGCTGATCGATGTGCCCAAGGACGTGGGCGTGGAGGACTTCGACTACGTGCCGGTGGAGCCCGGCAGCGCCGTGCCCGCGGGCTTCCGCATGCCCCCGGCTCCCAAGGCTGAGGCCATCCAGGGCGCCCTGGAGCTGATCCGCCAGGCCCGCCGGCCCCTGCTCTACGTGGGGGGCGGTGCCATCAGCGGCAATGCCCACAGCCAGGTGGCCGCCCTGGCCGAGCGCTTCCGCCTGCCGGTCACCACCACCCTGATGGGCAAGGGCGCCTTCGATGAGAAGCACCCACTGGCCGTGGGCATGCTCGGCATGCACGGCACCGCCTACGCCAACTTCGCCGTAACCGAGTGCGATCTGCTGATCGCCTGCGGCGCCCGCTTCGACGACCGGGTGACCGGCCGGCTGGATGGCTTTGCCCCCCGGGCCCAGGTGATCCACATCGACATCGACGCCGCCGAGATGGGCAAGACCCGCTTGCCCGACGTGGCGGTGGTGAGCGACGTGAAGGCGGCGCTCGAAGCCCTGCTGGCCGCCTCCAGCGGTGAAACCTCCGAGGGCCGCACCGAGGCCTGGCTGGAGCGCATCAACACCTGGAAGCACCACTACCCCCTGGTGGTGCCGGCTCCCCAAGGCCAGATCGCCCCCCAGGAAGTGGTGGTGGCCCTGCGGGAACTTGCCCCCGACGCCTTCTACACAACGGATGTGGGCCAGCACCAGATGTGGGCCGCCCAGTTCCTGCACAACGGACCGCGCCGCTGGATCAGTTCGGCCGGCCTGGGCACCATGGGCTACGGGATGCCGGCGGCCATGGGCGTGCAGACCGCCTTCCCCGATGCCCAGGTGATCTGCGTGGCGGGCGACGCCTCGATCCTGATGAACATCCAGGAGCTCGGCACCCTCGCCCAATACGACCTGCCGGTGAAGGTGGTGGTGCTGAACAACGGCTGGCAGGGCATGGTGCGCCAGTGGCAGGAGAGCTTCTACGAGGAGCGCTACTCCGCCTCCGAAATGACCGGCGGCATGCCCAATTTCCCTGGCCTGGCGGAAGCCTTCGGGGTGCGCGGCGTGCGCATCACCGAGCGCGACCAGCTGCGCAGCCAGCTGGCCGAAGCCCTGGCCCATCCCGGGCCGGCCTTCATCGAGGTGGCCGTGCGCCGCAACGAAAACTGCTACCCGATGGTGCCCCCCGGTGCAAGCAACGCCCAGATGGTGGGCCTGCCCAGCCACCCCGAACTTGCGATCGACACCAGCCGCCAATGCGGCAGTTGCGGCGCCAGCACCGAGAGCGCCCACCACTTCTGCCCCAGCTGCGGCGCCAAGCTCTGACGCTGGTGCCTGCGTTGCTGCAGACCCTACGGTCCCGCATCCTGGCCTTCGTGCTGGGGATCTGTTTCGTGCTGCCAGCCCTGCTTGGCGCACCAGCCATGGCAAACGCCGCGGAGGTGCTCCAGGTGCGCACGTCCACCCTGCTGCAGGTGGGCGACAGCAATCGCAGTTACAGCGTGGAACTGGCCTGTGTGGCGGTGGATCCCGATCAGCAGCAGCCGGCCATCGACTGGCTGCGCCAGCAACTGCCCCGCCGCAGCCGCGTGAACCTGCGCCCCATCGGCAACCACGACGGCCTGTTGGTGGCGCGGGTGCAGAAGCTCGGCGACACCCAGGATCTGGGCAGTGGCCTGATCGCTGCAGGGCTGGCCAGCCCGATCTCAGGCGTCAACGGCTGCCTGAGCTGAAGCCCATCGCACCCTCTGTTTTCTGATGAGCCTCAACCGCACCGCCAAAGGCATCGTGCTGGTGCCCTCCCTGCTGCTGGGCGGCGCGTTTCTGGCCGCGGCCACCTGGGGCGACAGCGCCGCCGCCGATAACAAAACCCTGGCCCTCAGCCTGGGGGGCGTGCTGATGGGAGCGGGCCTGCTGGCCCAGCTGCTGCCGGAGAGCCAACCCGAGGCGGATCAGCCTGCTGATGCTGTTGAGGCGGATGCGGCCAACAACAGCAAAGGGGCCAAGGCAACGCCCTGACCCCCTGCTCACATCGGCTGGCTCAGCCTCAGATCACTTTTTCTTGTCGGCGGCGGCGGCCTTCTCCACCTGCGACACGATCGTGTCGACTTCCTTCTTGTCGTCGGCGCCGAGCTTGTCGTAGCAGCCGCGGCGGATGCCGCCCACGATCTGGATGAAGCTGCCCTGGATCAGCTGCTCGTTGTTGAGCTTGCCGCTCGACACGCCCTGAATCTCACTGCCGTG
>CAIOXF010000141.1 GCA_903862155.1 uncultured cyanobacterium
CGATCACGATCAGCTCCACAAGCTTCTGGCCCTCCTGGGCGAGAGCGACATCCAGGAGCTCAAGCTTGAGGGCGACGACTTCCGCTTAGAAGTGCGCCGCAACATGCCCGGCGCGGCACCGGTGGCGATGATCCAGGCCCCCGCGGCCATGGCCATGCCCTCGGCCTTGGCCCCGGCTCCTGTCCCCGCCACCCCCTCGGCCCCGCCGCCAGCAGCCCCTGCGGCCCGTAGCGATCTCCTCGAGATCACCGCACCGATGGTGGCCACGTTCTACCGGTGTCCAGCTCCAGGTGAGGCCCCCTTCGTGGACGTGGGCAGCCGCATCGCCACCGGCCAGACCGTGTGCATCCTCGAGGCGATGAAGCTCATGAATGAGCTTGAGACCGAGGTGAGCGGCGAGGTGGTGGAGATCCTCGTGGAGAACGGCACCCCCGTGGAATTCGGCCAGGTGCTGATGCGGGTGAAGCCTGCCTAACCCAGGCTCCAGGCTGTTTCCAGCGCAGCCGCCATGCTGGTGGGCCGGGCGATCCCCTGGCCCGCGATGGCGAATCCTGTGCCGTGATCCGGGGACGTGCGTAGAAACGGCAGCCCCAGGCTGGTGTTCACGGCGGCGTCGAACGCCAGCAGCTTCACCGGGATCAGGCCTTGGTCGTGATACAGGGCCAGGTAACCGTCTGGTCCTGGGCCACTCCCTTGCCATGCTTCGGCCGCACTGAGCCAGCAGGTATCGGGTGGCACCGGGCCCGTGAGCTGCACCCATGGATGGGCCCTTCGCCAGGCATCCAGGCAGGCCTCCAGCCAGTCGGCCTCTTCCCTTCCGAGCTGGCCCGCTTCCCCCGCGTGGGGGTTGAGTCCGGCCACCACCAGGAGCGGCTCTGGGCTGAAGCGCTGGCAGAACTCCAGCAGTACATCGAGCTTGCGCTCCACCAGGGCTGGATTGAGCCGGTGGGGCACGTCCGCCAGGGGGATGTGGGTGGTGGCCAGCAGGGTGTTGAGCCGCCAGCTCTCCTGGGGGCTGCGGGCCGTGAACAGCATCGACGCCTCAGGCCGGCCGGCCAGTTCCGCCAGCCGCTCCGTCTGGCCGGGATAGCGATGGCCCGCCGTGTGCCAGCTGGCCTTGGCGATCGGCGCGGTCACCAGGGCATGGCAGAGCCCCTGCTGCACGGCTTCGGTGGCGGCGGTGAGCCACTCGAAGCTGGCGTGGCCACAGGTCGGGGTGCTTTCGCCCACCTGTACGGGTTCCGCTAGCGGCAGATCCAGCACCTCCAGCTCCGCCGGATCGCGCAGGGGCCCTGCCCCGAGCTGGCACAGTTCGCCGTAGCGCTGCTCCAGCCAGCGCCGGCATCCCACCAGCAGCGGTGCCTCCGCCTCAGGTTCATTGCTGGCCAGCGCCTTGAGGGTTACCTCGGCGCCGATGCCGGCCGGATCCCCTAGGGCGATCGCCAGGCGCCGCGGGCTGGGGTTGGATGGGGCGTTCAGGGGTTCCACGCCTCCATGATCCGCTGGCTCGTGATCGGCCTGCTGCTGTTCGGGCTCACCACAGGGGTGCGGCGCGGTTGGCTGCAGGTGCGCTGGGCCCTGATGCTGCATGAGCTCGGGGTGCCCTTCGTGGCCAAGCCCGGGGCTCAGGCCGAGTGCACCCCAGCCGCCGCGGCTTCCTCCGCCAGAGAGGCCCGGTAGCCCTCCCGGTAGGTGGGGTAGCGGAGCCTGTAGCCCAGCTCTTCGGTGAGCAACCGGTTGCTGGCGCGCCGGTTCTCCCGCCAGAAGCTGCGGGCCATGGCGCTCATGCCCTCGGCGATGGCGTCGTAGCGCTCCACCGGCGGCAGCTTGATCCCCAGCAGATGGGCGGCGTAGCCGAGGGTTTCGCTGGAGGGGCAGGGGGCGTTGTCGGCCACGTTGAGCAAGGCCGGTCGCCGTTCAGCCGGCAGGGCCAGGCAGTGGAGGAGGGCGCCCACGATGTCGTCCACATGCACCCGCGAGAACACCTGCCCGGGCTTGTGGATCAGGCGGCTCTCGCCCCGTAGCAGGGCAGCGAAGGGGTTCCGGTTTGGTCCGTAGATCGCGGGCAGGCGGAAGCTCTGTACCGGCAGCCCGCTACTGAGCCAGGCCTGCTCCGCCTCCAGGCGGGCCCGGCTGCGGCCCTGGGCTGCGGCGGTGGGGCTGACCTCATCCACCCAGGTGCCGCCGCTGTCGCCGTACACGCCGGTGGTGGAGAGGTAGCCCACCCACACCAGAGGCAGATCCTGGAGCAGGGGTTTCAGGGCCTGCAGCACCCCATCGCCTTCCTGGCCGTCGGGTGGTGCGCTGATCAGCAGATGGGTGGTGCCAGCCACCGGCTGGGGATCGAGCGGTGTGGCTTCGCGGCTGTCGAATCGCAGCCAGCGCATGGTTGCTGAGCCAGGGAGTGTTTCCGGCAGGACGCGGCGGGTGAGCGTGACTGGCGCTCCGCCTGCCGCCACGGCCTCAGCGAAGCGCAGCCCCGTGTAGCCGCCGCCCACCACCAGCACCCGCATCGCGGGGTTGACAGCCTGGTTCAACATGAGTACACCTGTATCACTTCTGAATTGCTCCCATGGTTGCCTCCGTGCTTCCGCCGCTGTCCCGTACTCTGTCTCGCCCCGCCGCGCGATCGGCGCGGCCATCCTGCTGCCGCTGCGGGGTCCCTCCGGCTCCCAAGGTCTCAGTGCGTCCAGCGGTGCGCCGTGACGCCGTCATTCCTGCGGCCCTGGCGGCGTTGCTCACCCTCGCTGCCGCCGTGGTGGCCCCTGAGCGGCCCCAGGATCAGGAGGCCATCTGCCAGCGCCACAACGGCGTGGATGCCTGCCGGGTCTGGTGATCGTCCCGGGCCGTGGGCTCGGGTGTGGTGGTCCACTGCAGCAGCCGCATGGCCAGGCGCATGTCGCCGTCGGTCCAGGCCCGGATGGCCATCGCGCGGCGGGGGTCATAGAAGCGCTGCTGGCGATACCAGGCGAACACGTCGGCGTCGCCCTTGTGGCCGTTGCAGCCCAGGCAGGCCGGCACGCAGTTCTCGGTCACGCTCAGACCGCCGCGGCTCTTGGGGAACACGTGGTCGATCGATTCAGACCGCTCCCCGCAGTAGATGCAGCGCTGGCCGGTGAGCTGGTGGAGCGACTGGCGCCATCGGCGCGCGCGGAGCTTGGGGCAGAGATCCTCAAGGAACACCGCATCCCTGGCCTGCATTCGCGTGGCTCGGTTTGCGGCAGTTTCGCCCGGGTCTCCAGGCTGTCAATGTGTCGTGGGTTGCCGTTTCGCCCATGCGCTGCCTGTTGCGTCTGGGTGTCACCGGCCGCATCGAGGTGGTGTCGCCGTTCGACGCCGTCACCCAGGCCCAGCTGCGCGCCATCCGGCCCCGGGGCCGCTGGCTGGGTCGCCGCAGCTGCTGGGAGTTCCCGCTGGAGGCCGCCGCCGCGCTGAAGGCCGCCCTGGCGGGTCGCTTCCCGGTAGAGCCAGAGCTGGCCCAGTGGCTGGCCTGGATGCAGCAGCCCCTGCCCCCCCTGCCTCTCCATCGCGAGCTGGTGCAGGCCGCGGCCGCGGACCAGCCCCTGGGGGATGGTCGGCGGTTGTTTGCCCATCAGCGGGCGGCGGTGCGCTGGCTGCTGGCTCGCCGCGGGGCGGTGTTGGCCGATGCGATGGGCCTCGGCAAAACCCTCTCCGCCCTGGTGGCGGCCCGGGCGATGGTGCGCCTGGCCGACTGTCGGATCCTGGTGCTGGCCCCGGTGGGGCTGCATCGCCACTGGCAGGCCGAAGCGGCTGCGCTGGGGCTGGCTCTGGAGCTGCACAGCTGGGCCAAACCCCCCACCGAGCTGCCGCCCGCCGGCACGGTGCTGATCGCTGATGAGGCGCACTACGCCCAGAACGGCCACACCAACCGCAGCCAGGCCCTGCTGCGCCTGGCGCGGCACCCGCGCCTGCGGGCGATCTGGCTGCTCAGCGGCACCCCGATGAAGAACGGCCGGCCTGCCCAACTGTTCCCGCTGCTGGCGGCGATCGACCATCCCCTGGCCCGCGACCAGCGCCAGTTCGAGGAGCTGTTCTGCCAGGGCCATTGGCGTGAGCAGGGCGGTCGCCGGGTGTGGCAGGCCAACGGCGCCAGCCGGCTGGAGGAGCTGCAGCGGCTTACCCGGCCCTTGGTGTTGCATCGCCGTAAGCAGGATTGCCTTGATCTCCCGCCCAAGCACCGGCGCCTGCTGCCCCTGGATCTCGGCGAAGCCGAAGCCACCGGCTTCCAGTACCGGCTGCAGCGCACCATCGACGACTACCGCCGCCGGGCCGCCCGGGGGGAGGTGCGCCGCGATGCCGAGAGCCTGGCAGTGCTCACGGCCCTCCGCCGCATCGCCTCCGACTACAAGCTGCCAGCCGCGGTGGCGCTGGTGCAGCAGTTGCTGGCCCAGGGGGAGTCGGTGGTGGTGTTCACCGCCTTTCTGCACACCGCCCGCATGCTCCACGGCCTGGGGGAGTCCGTGCTGCTGACTGGCGCCCTCGATCCCCAGCAGCGCCAGCAACAGGTGGATCGTTTTCAGGCTGGCGCGGTTCCCCTGCTGGTGGCCACCTACGGCACCGGCGGCCTGGGTTTCACCCTGCACCGGGCCCGCCACGTGCTGCTGATCGAGCGTCCCTGGACCCCGGGCGATGCCGAGCAGGCAGAAGACCGCTGTCACCGCATCGGCATGGGTCATGCGCTCACCAGCCATTGGCTGCAGCTGGGGGTGGCCGATCAGCTCGTGGATGGCCTGATCGCCAGCAAGGCGGAACGGATCGAGCTGGTGCTGGGCAACCGTCAGCGCAGCCTGGAGCGCCGGCGACTGCCCGCCATGGTGCGCGAGCTACTGGAGAGCTGGTGAGTTGCAGAGTTCACCGCGCAGTTTGAGGTCGATCTGGAGCTGTTGATCCAACGTGCCGGGCTTGGCGCCGCGGGTAAGGGTGATCGCCTTGAGGATGTCGGCGCAGGCGTCCTTGTCGCGGCCGGCGAGGCTCAGCAATAAAGAGCGCTCATTGAGTGGTGCGGGGTTGCGGGGAAACCGTGCCACCACCTGATCGCAGCGGCGGATCTGCTTGTCTAGCCGGTCCATTTGCATGTCCCGCAGGCAGTCATCGCTGCGCAGTTCCCGTTCTGGCAGCGGCGCCTCGCCGCAGGCCGCCAGCAGCAGAGGTAGAGCGCACGCCAGCAGCGCAGGGGCCCTACTGACCCAGCTTGTCGCTTCGGGTCTGGGGGCCGCTGCTCTGGGGCGCCGTGGTTTCGGGGGTGACGGGTTTGACGAAGAGATCACCGAGATAACGGCCGCAGTCGGGATAGGTGCCGGGGTTCTGCACCACAGCTTCCGTGATCATCACGGCCGCATGTTCTGGGGAGGTCTTGAACAGGCTGGCGCTTTGCCGTTTGATCAGGGCGTAGGCCGCATCCCAGCTCACCTGGTGGTTGTTGCCGTTGCTGCGCATGAAGCAATAGATCTGCGCACCCTTGGCGCCCGGGCTGCTGTCGGGGGCAGCTTGGGTTGGTGCCACGGCGCTGCCCACGCCGAGGGTGGTGCCGCACAGCAAGGCAACGGAGAGCACAAGGCGGGTGGAGCAATGGCCCATGGCGGCCAGGGTTGGGCGGAACGGTGCTCCAACGTATCCAGCCTCAACGCACTGTCGAGTTGGCCGGTGGCACCGCGCCCCTTGCCCGTGGGGCTAGGTGTGCTGAGATCGGCGCGATTGCCCCCCACCCCATGGCCCGCGAATCGGTCTCCTTCCGGATCTCCCGCAACGCCGAAGATCTGGCCCAGACCATCCACACCCTCTCCCAGCGGGTGGTGAAGCTGGAGCAGCGCCTGGCGGCGACGGAGCTGTTGCTGGATCGCCGCTCGGATCCCGATCCGAGCGAGGTGTCGAGCCTCGACAACGTCGAGCGCCTGCTGGAGGACTGCCGCCAACTCCTGGAGCTCAGCCCCACGACCGAGGACCAGCCCACCACCGCAGAGGTGAGCGCCGACGAGCGCTGGATGGAGGCTGAGGCGGCCTGATCGCCGCGGTCCTGCGCGGCACCCCTTGTTGGATGGTGTCAAAATTGGAAGAAAGTCAGCCATGGCTTTCCCCTCTTCGTCCTGCGGTGCTTCATCCCAGCCCTCCGCAGGTGCCGGTTCCGGTCAGTCACGCCGCGCCGCCCATCGCGTCACCGAAGGCGAGCATCAATTGGAAAAGCTCGAATTTGCTCTCGCGGTCGCGCTCACCCGCGGTGATCTGCAGCGTTCTGAGCAACTCCGCCATCAGATCGATGCCCTCGGTGGCAATCGAGAAGAACCGGGAACCTGAACGTTTTGAAATCTCCTTGCGCGCCGCTGGTTAGATTCCCGCCATGACCTTGTTAATCAGCAAATCGCCTCGGGATGGCCTGCGCACCCAGCTTGATGCGGAAGCCCGCCGCCATGAGGCGGCGGCCAAGGCTGCGGCAGAGCGCGGCGATATGGAAGCCTCAGCCCGCAGCATCCTGGCCATGCTCGACTGTGAGCGTCGCCTCGGGGCCCAAGGGCCGCAGGTGATGCAGGTGATCAAACCCCGCAGTGCCACCGTCAGCCGCGGACTTGTGAGCTGATCACAGCTCAGCAATGGCTTCCGAGACTGAACAACTCCGCTGAGGTGGATGACCTCTGCAAACAGATCAGAACAGCCAAGTGCCAGCCTTGGTTTTCAAGCGGGTGACCGGACTCGAACCGGCGACGTTCAGCTTGGGAAGCTGACATTCTACCACTGAATTACACCCGCAAGGTGTAGATCAAAGCCTAGCAAGTGCTGTGGGGCCCGCCGTTGGAGGCGGGCCCTTTTGGTTTGCAGGCCTCAGCCGGCTAGGGCTGCAGCGGTGGCGGCCACACCGGTGCCCGGGGTGCCCTTGTGCAGGCCCAGCTCCTGGAGGGTGGCTTCGATGGCGGCCACGGCGGTGAGCACGTCGCGATCGCAGACGAAGCCCAGGTGGCCGATGCGGAACACTTTGCCCTTGAGGTGGTCCTGGCCGCCGGCCAGCAGGATGTCGAAGCGCTCTTTGACCTTCTTGCGCAGGGTTTCGGCATCGATACCCTCGGGGGCCACGGCGGTGATCGCCGGGCTGCCATAGCCCTCGGCGGCATAGAGGGGCATGCCGATGGCCTTCATGCCGGCCTGGGCGGCGGCGCGGTGGCGGGCATGCCGGGCAAAGATTGCATCAAGGCCTTCGGCTTCCATCATCTCCAGGGCCGCCTCAAGGGCGAAGTAGAGGTTGATCGCCGGGGTGAAGGGGTTGCTGTCGGCCTGGGCCGACTTTCGGTATTTGCCCAGATCCAGATAAAACTTCGGCAGATCGGAGCGCTCATAGGCAGCCCAGGCCTTCTCGCTCATGGCGACAAAGGCCAGACCCGGCGGCATCATGTAGCCCTTCTGGGAGCCGGAGCCGATCACGTCGATGCCCCAGGCATCCATCGGCACGCTGCAGGCACCGAGGCTGGTCACGCAGTCGGCGATGGTGAGCGCTGTGCCGTGGGCCTTCACGTGGCCAGCGATGGTTTCCAGGTCGTTGATCACCCCGGTGGAGGTTTCCGAGTGGGTGAGGATCACGGCCTTGATCGCCTTAGCGCTGTCGGCCTCTAGGGCGGCACGGAACGCTTCGGGATCTAGGGGTTGGCCCCACTCGGCCTTGATCACCTGCACGTCGAGGCCGTAGGCCTTCGCCACCTTCACCCAGCGCTCGCCGAACTTGCCGTTGTCGCCGCAGAGCACCTTGTCGCCCTTGCTCAGCGTGTTGATGATTCCGGCTTCCATCGCGGCGGTGCCGCTGCCGGTGATCACCAGCACGTCATTGCTGGTCTGATGCAGCCACTTCAGCTGCTCGGTGGTGCGCTTAACGATCTTCTGGAAGTCGGCGCTGCGGTGCCCGATCGGGTGGCGACCCATCGCCTGCAGGACGGTTTCCGGCACCGGGGTGGGGCCGGGGATCATCAGGGTGAGCTTGTCCTGCATGGGTAACGGAGGCGGGCGGCGCGCAACGCGCAATCGACCACGATAAAAAACAGTGTTGAGCCAGCCCTCCGTGCCCACCGCCAACCGGGGCTACACCCTGCCGGTGTGGGTGGCCGCGGCGGCCCGCGCTGCGCTCCAGCGTCTGCGGGGTGAGGGGTTCACCCCTGAGGTGCCGCTCCTGTTGGAGCCAGCTGCCGATCCGGTGCCCGTGCCGGTGGAGGCAGCAGCCCATTTACCCGGCGGCGGCGCCCTCGGAATCGCCCGCTGTGATCCGGGCCCCGGCGTGCTTGATCTCACCCGCAACTTGGCCGTGTGGGCTCAGCTGCAGTGGCTGGAAGGCGCTGGCCCCGCCGTGGAGATCGAGGCCGGAGAGGGGGTGGGCGTGGTGGAGGCCACCGGCGCCCCTTGCTTATCGGCGTATGCACGGCAGCTGCTGGAGACGAACATCCAGCCCCTGCTGGCCCCGGGGCGGCGCCTGCGGGTGAGCGTGGTGATTCCTGAAGGGGCCCGGCTGGCGGAGCGCACCAGCAATGCGGCGTTCGGGGTGGTGGACGGTTTGGCCCTGATCGGCACCCAGGCCGAGGTGCAGCGGAGCGCAGCCCCCGAGCAATTGGACCTGGCTCTCACGGAGCTGCGGCAGCGCCCCGCTGCCGCAGGTTTCCACGGCGATCTGGTGCTTGTGATCGGCGAGAACGGCCTGGATCTGGCGCCGCGGCTTGGTTTGCCGCCGCAGCTGCTGCTCAAGGGCGGCAACTGGCTCGGCCCGCTGCTGGTGGCGGCCGCCGAAGCCGGGGTGCGCCGACTGCTGCTGTTCGGCTACCAGGGCAAGTTGATCAAGCTGGCGGGAGGCATCTTCCACACACACCATCACCTGGCCGATGGCCGCGCTGAGGTGCTTACCGCGCTGGCGGCCCTGGAGGGTTTGGGCGGCGCAGCCCTGGAGGCCCTCCATGGCGCGCCCACCGTTGAGGCGGCCCTCTCAGCGTTGGCCCAGACCGATCCGGCCCTGGCTGAGCGGTTGCGCTTCCGCATCGCCGCCGCGGTGGAGGCCCGCAGCCGGGCCTATCTGGCTCGCTACGGCCACACCGGCCTGGAGGTGGGGGCCGTGCTGTTCGACCGCAGCCGTCAGGTGTGCGCCCTGGGCCCGGTGGGGGATGTTCTCTTCAGGAGCCTTGGGGGCTCCTAATAGGGTGGTCCGAATGCCCTGGGTGCCATGACCGTCATCGACGCCGCGTCGCAGTCATCCCGCCATCCGGCGATCGTGATCCTGGATTTCGGCTCCCAGTATTCGGAGTTGATCGCGCGGCGCGTGCGCGAAACCGAGGTGTTCTCCCTGGTGATGAGCCACACCACCAGCGCCGAACAACTCAAGGCCCTGGCACCGAAGGGAATCATCCTCAGCGGTGGCCCCAGCTCGGTGTACGAGGAAGGGGCACCTGTTTGTGATCCAGAGATCTGGCAGCTCGGGATTCCGGTGCTGGGTGTTTGCTATGGCATGCAGCTGATGGTGCAGCAGCTGGGCGGCTCCGTGGTGGCCGCCGGCCGCGCCGAATACGGCAAGGCGCCGCTCTACGTGGATGACCCCATTGATCTGCTCACCAACGTGGAGAACGGCTCCACGATGTGGATGAGCCACGGCGATTCGGTGGAGCGGCTGCCGGATGGATTCGTGCGCCTAGCCCACACCGACAACACGCCCGAGGCCGCCGTTGCCGATCACGAGCGGCGTCTGTATGGGGTGCAGTTCCACCCCGAAGTGGTGCACTCCACTTACGGCATGGCGATGATCCGCAACTTCGTGTACCACATCTGTGGTTGTGAAGCCGACTGGACCACCGCCGCCTTCATTGAAGAAGCCGTGGCCGATGTGCGCGCCCAGGTGGGCGACAAGCGGGTGCTGCTGGCCCTCTCCGGTGGCGTGGATTCCTCCACCCTCGCCTTCTTGCTGCATAAGGCGATCGGTGATCAGCTCACCTGCATGTTCATCGACCAGGGCTTCATGCGGAAAGGGGAACCGGAGTTCCTCGTGGAGTTCTTCGACAAGCGCTTCCACATCAATGTGGAATACATCAACGCCCGTGAGCGCTTCATTAACAAGCTGGCCGGTGTGACCGATCCGGAGGAGAAGCGCAAGCTGATCGGCACCGAGTTCATCCGGGTGTTCGAAGAGGAGAGCAAGCGCCTCGGTCCCTTCGACTACCTGGCCCAGGGCACGCTCTATCCCGATGTGATCGAGAGTGCCGGCACCAACGTGGATCCGAAAACCGGTGAGCGCGTCGCCGTGAAGATCAAGAGCCACCACAACGTGGGCGGTTTGCCCAAGGATCTGCAGTTCAAGCTCGTGGAGCCCCTGCGCAAGCTCTTCAAAGACGAGGTCCGCAAGGTGGGCCGCTCCCTGGGGCTGCCTGAGGAGATCGTGGGTCGCCATCCCTTCCCGGGCCCGGGCCTGGCGATCCGGATCCTGGGCGAGGTCACCGACGACAAGCTCGACATCCTGCGCGATGCCGACCTGATCGTGCGCGAGGAAATCAAGGCGGCTGGCCTGTATCACGAGATCTGGCAGGCCTTCGCCGTGCTGCTGCCGGTGCGCAGCGTGGGCGTGATGGGCGACAAGCGCACCTATGCCTTCCCGATCGTGCTGCGCTGCGTGTCGTCGGAAGATGGCATGACGGCCGATTGGTCGCGTCTGCCCTACGACCTGCTGGAGAAGATCTCCAATCGCATCGTGAACGAGGTGAAGGGGGTGAACCGGGTGGTGCTCGATATCACCAGCAAGCCCCCCGGCACGATTGAGTGGGAGTGAGCACACCACCGGTAGCCGGCAACGGCGCTCGCCGATACCATCGGCTCCCCGCCCCAGTGCTGTGAACGCCGCCCCAGCGACGTCGTCTGCCCCCACCGGCGAGCTCGATCCCCAGCTGCAGCGGCGGCTCCAGCAGGACAGCATCGTGCTGGGCGGCCGCACGATTTATCTCAATCCCTTCCTCTACTGGCGCCGCTTCGACGCCAACACCGACCGCTGGCTGCGGCAGCCCGGCCAGTTACAGGAAGACCAGATTGCAGCCAATCGGGCCCGCTTCTACCCGGAGCTCGACTGGGACCTGCTCGATGAGGACGAGCGCACTATCCGCGATGGCGCGGTGGAGATGTTCCTCAAGAGCTTGGAGCTGATCAGCACCTTCAACCCCGAGCTCACCGCCGGCCAGCTGCTCGAGGTGGAGCGCAAGATGGCCGTCACCAAGAAGCGTGCCTTCGAGCGCTGGGTCACCAAGTCGCTGAAGCGCCGCCAGCAGGATGAAGACCGGGAGCGCCGCCGTTTCGACCGGGAGCGCAGTCTGCGGGCTTGGACCGAGTGGGTTGCCCTCGACGTCACCCGTCAGGCCGTGTTGCCATTCAGTGCCCTGCTGGTGCTGGCGGTGGGTGCCGGTTGGTGGTGGGGCAGCCAGCAGAACTGCCGCCAGGTGATCGTGGCCCCCGCGGTGCGCACGGCAAACTGAACGCTGACGCTCCCGTCAGCCGCCATGGCCACCGATCCCTTCGATGCCCTGCGGCTCACCCTGATGCAGGACGTGCTGCCGGTGGGTCTGGCCGTGGCAGAGCGGGCGCGCAAGGGTGGTGCCCGCGAGGTGATGGCGGCCTTTGATGGCTCCAGTGCGGATCCCCTTGGTCAGCTGCGGGAGGAGGGGGAACCCAGCGCCAGCCAGGTGCGCGAGAGCCTGGATCGGCTCAGCCCGGGCCTCGGTAACCCGGTGATGAAGGTGGAGGTCCGCGATGTACATGCCGAGCCTCCCCATGCAGAAGCTCAGGTTGCCGATGCCTCCGATGAGCGGGAGCTGGGTGAGGCCCTGGTCCGCATCGCCCAGCGGCTGGAGGCCCTGGAACAAGCCCTGTTGCCCGGATCCCAGGCCGGCTGACCATGGCCTACGGACCCGCTTCGGCCCGCCACAGCGGCATGGGCCAGCAGCCGGCTTGGCTGCTGGCGGTGGTGCTTCTGTTTAGCGGCGCAATGGTGGCGCGCCTGGCCTGGCTGCAGCTGGTGCATGGCCCGGAAAACCGCGCCCGGGCCGACGAAAACCGCATCCGGCTGATGCCGCGTAACCCGATCCGGGGCCGGCTGCTCGACCGCAATGGAGCGGTGTTGGCCACGAGCCGCCTCACCTACAACCTCTACATCCAGCCCCGCGAAGTCAACGACGCGGCCTGGCTTGCGCTGCGCGACCGGCTGGCCGTGGTGATGGGCGTGCCGGCGGCCCAGCTGGATCAGAAACGCCGCAGCGGCGCCAATGCCGAGGGCTTCCGCATCGAGCTGGCCGGGCCCCTCAGCCCTGAGCAGGTGCTGCGCTTCCGCGAGCAGAGCGGTGAGCTCAAGGGCGCCGAGGTGGATGTGGACGTGCTGCGCAGCTACCCCCACGGGCGGCTGGCGGCCCACGTGCTCGGCTACACGAGTGGCATCACCGAAGAGGAATACAAGGAGCTCGAGCCCAGGGGCTACCGCATTCGCGACCGGGTGGGCCGCAGCGGCGTGGAGAAGGCCTACGAGAGCCACCTGCGCGGTGAGTGGGGCGGCCAGCAGGTGGAGGTGAACGCCGCCGGTCAGGTGCAGCGGATCTTGGGCGATAAGCCAGCCCGGGCGGGCAAGGATCTGCGGCTTACGATCGACCTACCCCTGCAGTTGGCGGCCGAGCAAGCGCTGGATGGGGTGCGCAAGGGGGCGATCGTGGCGATGGATCCCCAGACCGGGGCCATCCGGGCCATGGCCAGCCGGCCCACGTTCAATCCGAATGTGTTCTCACCCGGGCCTTCCATGGCCCAGTGGACGGCCCTCAATGCCCCGGAAGCCCCCCTGTTGAACCGGGCCTTCCAGGGTTTCCCGCCGGCCAGCACCTTCAAGATCATCACCTCAATTGCCGCCCTCGAATCCGGGCTCTACAACCCCGGCTCGAAGGTGATGACGATGAACTCTTTCTGCTACGCGGGGCTCTGTTACGGCGACCACGGCGCCCATGGCGCGATCGGTTTCCCGCTGGCCCTGGCTGTGAGCAGCAACACCTTCTACTACCAGGTGGGCCTCAAGATCGGCCCCGATCCTCTGTTCGGCGCGGCCCGGCGTCTGGGCTACGGCAGCCTCACCGGCATCGAGCTCAAGGGCGAGGAAACCCCGGGGCTACTGGGGGACCAGTCCTGGAAGAAGGAGGTGCTGGGTGAGCCCTGGACGCCCGTGGACACGATCACCTCCTCGATCGGTCAGGGGGCCCTGCAGGTGACCCCGATCCAGATGGCACGCATGTATGCGGCCGTGGCGAATGGCGGCTGGCTGGTGGTGCCCCACCTGGTGGAACGGCCCACGCCGCGCAAGTGGATCGGCCTCAAACCCGCCACCCTGGCGGTGGTGCGCGATGGTTTGCGGCAGGTGGTGACCAACGGCACGGCCACCTTGCTCAACGATTCCAAGCTGCCGGCGGTGGCCGGCAAAACAGGCACCGCCGAGGATCCGCCCCGCCCCGACCACGCCTGGTTCGGAGGCTATGCGCCGGCCAATAAGCCCACGCTCGTGATCATTGCCTTCGGCGAGAACTCGGGCGGCTACGGCGGAACGGTGGCCGTGCCTATGGTGAAGGCACTGATGAGCACCTGGTTCAGGGGACGCTGACCCCCCAGGGATCAGGCCACCAGCTGGAGGGGCGGCGGGGTGGCCATGTCGTTGAGCACCTGGTGGTAGAAGCCTCGCAGCTGTTGGGTGGCCCCGGCCCATCCCCAACGCTCGGCTTCGCTGCGGGCGTTGCGGCGTAGCTGCTCCCGTTCGGCCGGATCACCGAGCAGGCGCTGCACGGCGCCGGTGAGGCTGGCGGCTCCGCCGTCGAAGCCTTCGGGCTCGTAGAGACAGCCGTTCTCGCCGTCGCTCACGATGTCGGGGATACCACCCCGGTTGGCCCCCACCACTGGACAGCCGGCCGCCATGGCTTCCAGCAGCACCAGGCCCAGGGTTTCGGTGCTGGAGGGGAACACGAAGGCATCTCCGCTGGCATAGGCAGAGGCCAGCTCTTCACCGGCCAGGTAGCCCACGAAGTGCACCGGCAGCCCCGCGAAGATGTCCTCCAGGCGGCTGCGGTAGGGGCCATCGCCTACCAGAGCTAGTCGGGCATCGGGCATGGCCTCCAGCACCGGCTTGATGCGCTCGATCTGCTTTTCGGCGGAGAGACGGCCGATGTAGAGCAGCAGCTTGTCGGTGTCGCTCTGGCCCGCCAGCAGGCGGTCGCGCATCGCCTGGCTGCGCAGCTCCGGCCGGAACAGATCCGTATCCACACCCCGCTGCCACAGAGCCGTGTGCTGGATACCCTTCTCGCTGAGCTCCTGCACCATTGCCGTGGAGGTACAGAGGTTGAGGCGGGCCTGGTTGTGGGCGGCCTTGAGCAGCTCCCAGAGCAGGGGCTCCAGCATCCCCATGCCGTAGTGCTCCAGGTATTTGGGGAGGTGGGTGTGATAGCTGGCTACCAGGGGAAAGCCCTTGGTTTTCGCGAGCCAGATCCCACCTAGCCCCAGCACCGCCGGGTTCACCACATGCACCAGATCAGGCTGGAAGCGCTCGAGAGCTTCAGCCACCGCCGGCCTTGGCAGGGCCAGTTTGAGTTCGGGATAGAGCGGCAGGGGCATGGCCGGCACGCCCACCACCCGAGCCCCCATGTACTGCTCTGGGGCGCCTTCCGGGCAGAAGATCAGCACCTCATCGCCCGCTTGCACCAGGTGGGTCACCGTTTTGGTGAGCCGGGTGACGATCCCGTCCACCTTGGGCAGAAAGGTCTCGGTGAAGAGGGCGACTTTCAACGGGTGGTCCCTCAGGCCGTCTTGATGGCCTCGGCCTGCTTGCTGGTCCAGGCCGACACGCAGGGAATGCGGCTGCGGTCGCAGCGGTCGGCCCAGCGGCGGGCCACATCGACCACTTCGCTGAGCAGGCCGTCATCGAGGGTGGTGGGCTTGAGGCCCAGCTCGATGAAGCAGCGGTTGTCCACGATCAGATCGTTTTCGATCGCCTCCTTGCGCGGATTGGGCAGGTAGTTGAGTGCGGCACCGGTGAGATCGGCCACCTTCTTGGCCAGTTCTCCCACCTGATGGCTTTCGGTCATCTGGTTGAAGATTTTCACCTTCTCGCCGGCTTCCGGCGGATGCTCCAGGGCGAGTTGCACGCAGCGCACCGAATCCCGGATGTGAATGAAGGCGCGGGTCTGGCCGCCGGTGCCATGCACCGTGAGCGGATAGCCGATCGCTGCCTGCATCAGGAAGCGGTTGAGCACCGTGCCGTAATCGCCGTCGTAATCGAAGCGATTGGTGAGGCGCGGATCTTTCTCGGTGAGCGCGGTGTTGGTGCCCCAGACGATCCCCTGGTGCAGATCGGTGACGCGAATCCCGTCGTTTTTGTTGTAATAGTAGAAGAGGAGTTGATCCAGCGTCTTCGTCATGTGATAGACGCTGCCGGGATCGGTGGGGTGCAGGATCTTCTCGGTGAAACGGCTGCCATCGGGCTGGGGCACCTCCACGGTGAGATAGCCCTCAGGAATCGTGGCGCCGCGGTGGGAGCCGTAGCCGTACACCCCCATGGTGCCGAGGTGCACGATGTGCACGTCAAGGCCGCTCTCCACGATGGCGGCCAGCAGGTTGTGGGTGCCGTTGACGTTGTTATCAACGGTGTAGCGCTTGGTGGCGCTGCTCTTCATGGAGTAGGGAGCCGCGCGCTGTTCGGCGAAGTGCACAACGGCGCTCGGCCGCTCGCTGCGCAGCAGTTCAAGCAGCAGCTCGTAATCCTTGGCGATGTCCAGGTGGACAAAACGCATGGTCTTGCCGCCCACCTGTTCCCAGGCCCTGAGGCGGTCGCCGATGGTGGCGATCGGGGTGAGCGACTCGACCCCGAGGTCGATGTCGATCTTGCGGCGGCTCAGGTTGTCGACGATCACCACGTCGTGGCCGGCATCGGCCAGGTTCACCGCGCAGGGCCAGCCGCAGAAGCCGTCGCCTCCGAGAACGAGAACCTTCACCTGAACTCCTGAAGAACGAGCGGAATGCTCCGGCTCGCAAGCTACTACAGGCGTCTGGTGGTGCCTCTCAGCTGATCCCGGCCGCCACCGCCACCAGCAGGGCCACCAGCACGGCGCCGCCGATCAGCAACAGTCGGGTGTTGGGGCTGCTGGCCTCACCCTGCTCCATCACCACCATCCGGGGTTCCTTGGCGAAGGCGTTCAGACGTCCGCCGTCCTCTTCGGTGACCTGCATGAGGACCTCTCATCGTGTGCCGGTCACGTTATGGAGGGTTCCCAGTAGCGGCTCAACCCTCGGTACGGAACTTCACGACCCCACCCGACCGCTCACGGGGGAGCTGGGGC
>CAIOXF010000142.1 GCA_903862155.1 uncultured cyanobacterium
AACCTGGCGATTGGGTCGAGGTGGTGGCCGAGGGCCAGCCGGCCTTGCCGGTGCAGGTGCTGGGGAGTGATCCGGAAACGGGTGGGCGCATTGTGCAGTTCCCCCCCACATGCGCCGATGCGGCGGCCCTCGAGCCGCTGTTGGTGCAATACGGCGCCATCCCGCTGCCGCCCTACATCCACGAGCACGACAGCACCGACAACGACCGCTACCAGACCCGCTACGCCGCCCGCCCCGGGGCTGTGGCGGCGCCCACTGCTGGGCTGCACCTAAGCGATGAGTTGCTGGCGGCCATTCGTGCGCGGGGCATTGAGATCGCCACCACCACCCTGCACGTGGGCCTGGGCACCTTTCGGCCGGTGGAAACGGAAGATCTCCGCCACCTGGAGCTCCACAGCGAATGGGTGGAGGTGACCCCCGAGTTGGTGGAGGCAGTGGAGGCCTGCCGGGCCCGCGGCGGCCGGGTGATCGCAATCGGCACCACCTCAGTGCGCAGCCTTGAGGCGGTGGCCCAGCTCCATGGCGGCCAGCTCCAGCCCCACACCGGCCCTGTGAACCTGGTGATCCAGCCGGGCTATCGCTTTGCGGTGGTGCAGGGATTGCTCACCAACTTCCATCTGCCCAAGAGTTCGCTGCTGCTACTGGTGAGTGCCCTGATCGGCCGCCAGCGGGTGCTTGATCTCTACCGCGAAGCGATCGAGCGGGAGTATCGGTTCTTCTCCTACGGCGATGGGATGTGGATCGCGCCGGAGGCGGTCTTGCCTCACGCTCGGCCCTAACTCATCAAGCCGAGCCATCAAAAAGCCCCCGGGATTGCCGGGGGCTTGATGAGGGAAAAGCCGAATTGAGCGTCTTCGCTTTGTGGATCAGGCAGCAGCCAGGTTGGCGGCCACGAAGTCCCAGTTCACCAGCTTCTCGAGGAAGGTGGTGATGTAGTCGGGGCGGCGGTTCTGGTAGTCGAGGTAGTAGGCGTGCTCCCACACATCCATGGTGAGCAGGGCCTTCTGGCCGTGGGCCAGGGGCAGGTCGGCGTTGGCGGTCTTGGTGACCTTCAGGGTGCCGTTGTCGAGCACCAGCCAGGCCCAGCCGCTGCCGAACTGGGTGGCGCCGGCAGTCTTGAACTGCTCCACGAACGCTTCGAAGCTGCCGAAGTCAGCATTGATCTTGTCAAGCAGGGCGCCGCTGGGCTGGCCGCCGCCGTTGGGCTTGATGCACTGCCAGTAGAAGCTGTGGTTCCACACCTGGGCGGCGTTGTTGAACACACCGGCCTTGCTGGCGTCACCGGCCACGGCGGTGATGGTGTCTTCCAGGCTCTTGCCCTCCAGCTCAGTGCCGGCCACCAGGTTGTTCAGGTTGGTGACGTAGGCGTTGTGGTGCTTGCCGTGGTGGAACTCGAGGGTCTGGCGCGAGATGTTGGGCTCCAGCGCATCGAGGTCGTAGGGCAGCGCGGGCAGCGTGTGAGCCATGGAACGGGTTCGTGTGCTGTTGGATGCCGGCCGGTGTGCCCGACGGCCGCGGCATCCTAACGATCACATCAGGTTTCGAATTTCTGGCGCCGGTTGGGTTATCCGGCGCCTAGCAGCAGATCAGCCGCCAACCCGCAGCAGTTCCACTTCGAACACCAGGGTGGCGTTCGGGGGGATCACACCGCCGGCACCGCGCTCGCCGTAGGCCAGGTCGGGCGGGATCACCAGCTTGCGCTTGCCGCCCACCTTCATGCCGGCCACGCCCTCATCCCAGCCCTTGATCACCCGACCGGCGCCGAGGGGGAAGGAGAAGGGACCGCGGCCGTAGCTGCTGTCGAACTCGCGGCCATCGGTGAGGGTGCCGCGGTAGTTCACCACCACGGTTTGGCCGGCCACGGCTTCAGCGCCGGTGCCGATCTCGATATCGGTGATGCGCAGACCGGAAGGGGTGGTGATCTCCTTGGCGGCCACCAGGTCGCCGCCGAGGCCGCTGGCTTGGGCGATGTCGCCGCTGCCGGTGGAAGAAGACATGTCGGGGGCCATGGCGAACAGGGTGGGGTTGGGATCGTCGGGGTCGAGCTCAAAGCGAGCGCGGCCGCTGTTGGGCTGGGCGGCTGCGGTGGTTGAGGCGGCCACCTGCCGCACGGCAGCAGCGCCCGCTGCCATGGCGGTGTCAGCGGAGGGAGCTGCCGCCACGGTGGTGGGGTTCACCAGCTGGCTCACGAAGGCCAGCACCAGGCAGGCCACGCAGACCGCGGAAGAAATAAGGATGTCGCGCACGGCAATCCCGAAGCTGCCGCGATTCTGACGGCTCGCCCGGGGGCTCAGTCGGGAATCTCGGTGGCGTTCTGGCGCTGGCGCAGGGCCTGCTCCAGCCGGTCGATGCGGCCGCGCAGCTCATCGAGTTCGCGCTGGCGCGCCAGGCCCAGGTCTTGCAGCAGTTGGTCGCGGTTGCGCTCCAGCTGCCGTTCGGCCTGTTGCTCCAGCCCGGGGGTATCGCCGCGTAGGGCCTTGAGCACGTCGTCAACCAGGGCTGAAGCATGGCTCGGGTCGAGCTTGCCGCTGCGCACCCACTCCTGGGTGACGTAGCGCAGCCGATCGGCCACCAGGGAGGTGGTGCCCAGCCCCCGCAGGAGCAGTTGCTGCAAGGGGTTGTTCTGATCCATGGCAGCCGCGCAGAAACTCCGGAGCGTGTCTTCAACCATGGCGCTTTCTACGCTGAGCGGCCACGGGTGTGGGCGGCATGGCGGGCAGCAGGCTGCTGGCACTGGTGGGTGGCGCGCTGGCCGGCCTGGCCCTGCCTCCCCTGGGATCACCGCCCCTGCTCTGGCTGGGCCTGGCCTTGCTCTGGCAGCTCAGTGCCAGGCAGCGGCCCTGGCAGCTGGGCGGGATCTGGGGGCTGGCGGCGGTGCTGGTGAGCCACCGCTGGTTACTGGGGTTGCATCCGCTCACCTGGATCGGCGTGCCCGAGCCGTTAAGCCTGCCGCTGTGCTGGCTGCTGCTGGCGATTTGTGCCGGGGCTGGTGGGGTGCTGGTGGGCGGCTGGCTCAGCCTGGCCGCCTGGCTTGGGCCGCGTCGTTCGCTGGCTGCCTTGGCGATGGCGGGGCTGTGGGGACTGGTGGAGGTGGCCCTGGCCAAGGGGCCCCTGTTCTGGCTCGGCATCGGGGCGGCGGCGTTGCCGGGTGATCGCCCTCTGGCGGGGTTGGCGGCCCTGGTGGGGGCTGGGGGATTGGCGGCTGTGCAGCTGCTGGTGGCCTGGGGGCTGTGGCGCTGCCTCCAACATCTGACCGCCAGGCGCTGGCGGCCGTTCCTGCTTTCCGGCCTGGTGTTGGCGCTGGCGGTGCTGGGCCTTCAGGCTCTTGGTACTCGCGTGCTCGCAGCGCAGCCGCTGGAGCAAACAACCGTGGAGCGGGTGCTGGTGCTGCAGCCCGCGATCCCCACCCGGGAGAAGTTCACCTGGCCCCAGCAACTGCGCCTGCGTCAGTTGTTGCGTGCCGCGCTGGCGGAAGGCGACCAGCGTCAGGCCAGCACGGTGCTGCTGCCGGAGGGGGCCCTGGGCCTGGATCCGGAGCTGGATCAACCCGCGCCGGTGGAGCTGATCTCGGGTGGGTTCCGTTGGCAGGAGGTGGGCGGTGAGCCCCAGCAGCGCAGTGCCCTGCTGCGCTTTCCCCCCGGAACCGTGCAACCAACGGATGCCCTCGACAAACACCGGGTGGTGCCCCTGGGCGAATGGGTGCCGCTGGCGGGGCTGGTGCGCTGGAGCGGCCTCTCGGCGGTGGGCGGTGTGGAGCCGGGGCCCGCGCCCCGGCTGCTGCAGCGCCCTGAGGCCAGCATTGCCGGAGCCATTTGTTATGAGCTCTCGGATGGGGAGGCCCTGGCTGCCGCCACCAGGGATGGGGCGCGCTGGCTGCTGGCCAGCGCCAATCTCGATCCCTACCCCCTGATGCTCCAGCGCCAGTTCTCAGCCCTGGCCCAGCTGCGGGCCATCGAAACCGGCCGTTGGCTGGTGAGTGCCGCCAACACTGGCCCCAGCCTGTTGGTGAATGCGAAGGGTGAGGTGGTGGCCCAATTGCCGGCGGGCCGGGCGGTGACCGGTCTGTTCACGGTGCCCCAGCTCAGCAATCTCACCCCCTATGCACGCTTCGGGGACGGCCCGCTGCTGCTGCTCACCGCTGTTGTTGGTGCAGCAGCGGTGTTCAGTCGGCTTCAGGGGAGCCGGCAGCCCAACTGAATCTGCCCGGCATCCAGCAGCCGGCCCAGCCGTAAGGCGGTGGCTTCCTCGACCCGGTTGAACTCGCCCTGGTGGTGGGTCACCCACTGCAGTTCGGCAGGGGTGATCACACCGGAGAGCAGGGCTTCGAGGAACACGGTGCCTACAGACATGGCTCGGCATGCGGCTTGCACGCATCTTGCTGAGCCCGGCCGGCCCTGACGCCAGCTCAGCTTTTCGTTACAGGATGAACCGTTTTTCTTCCGGTTTGCGATCCGTATCGATGGGCTGACGCGCCCCGGCCCCATGGTCAGCCTGCATTCAGTGCTGATTGGAACCGGGATGGGCCGCTGGATCCTTGTGGCCGGACTGTCGCTGCTGGTGGTGGTGCTGGCCGTGGTGCCGGTGCCTTCCCTGCTGTTGCTTCTGGCGGCCCTGCCCCTGGTGCTGGGAAGCGTGAGGGGTCAGGCCGTTTCGGCCATGGGCTGGGGGGCGCGGC
Source organism: uncultured cyanobacterium (assembly GCA_903862155.1). Taxonomy (GTDB): domain Bacteria; phylum Cyanobacteriota; class Cyanobacteriia; order PCC-6307; family Cyanobiaceae; genus UBA5018. The sequence continues at coordinate 4,676 of CAIOXF010000142.1, forward strand.
GGAACAGGCCGTCGAGGTAGTGCTGCGACACGGCGCGGTTGTTGCACCCGTGCTGGAACAGGAATCCCGCCAGGGCGGCATGCATCAG
>CAIOXF010000143.1 GCA_903862155.1 uncultured cyanobacterium
CCGGCGTTGGGGGAGGGGTCAGGCCGGCCATCGCGAAGGCTTGCCCTCACCTGGTTCCACCAACGTTTGGGGGTGAGAGGTGGTGGCTGCCAGGGCCATCGCTGCACTAGGGGCAGGCTGAGGGTCACCAGCCGGCAGGGCAGCCACACCAGCAGGTCGTCGAGGCGGGCACCGGCAGTTCCCAGCCATCGCAGCCGACCGCGGCGGTAGCCCAGCATCGAATCGAGGGTGCTGGCCGCCTTGAAGCCCCAGGCCAAGGCCAGCGGGCCAGGCAAGGCGGGGTCCAGCCCCCACAGCCCAGCGCCCACCAGCATCCAGAACAGCGGCGCGAACGCGCCATCCACCGCGTTTTCGCTGGCGGTTTCGGCGGCGGCCCGCAGGATCTCGGCTGCGCTGAGTTCGCTGGTGTCGCGCCCCACGATCCAGGCCAGGCGTTCGCGAGCGGGTTGGAGCGCCTGATCCGAACCCTGGGGCTGCGTGCGATGGATTGCTGGCTGGTTGGGAAGCGCCGCCAGCACGGCCCGTACGGCCTCGGTCAGGCTGCGGCCCGCCAGGGCGCTGGCCAGGGCGAGCGTGAGCACAGCCCATCCAAGCCAGCTCACCACAACCCCATCAGCTTGGCTCGCCAGGGCGAGCTGCTCCAGGGCCCAGCCGGCCAGCACGCTGCCGCCCACCAACAGCAGGGTGATCGCGCCACCACCCACGCGCAAAAACACCGGACGGTCGCCCGCCCGGTGCTCCACCAACCGCTGCAGCCGGGTGATCCACCAGCCCATCACCACCACGGGGTGCGGGCTCCAGCGCGGATCCCCGATCAGCCGATCCAGCCCGCAGGCTGCGGCTACCAGCAGCCAACCAACGAACAGGCGATCGATCAGGCGCTCTTCAGCCAGCTGAACATCGAGCGCAGACCCTTGCCCACCTGCTCAATCGGGTGCTGGGAGTCGCGGTCGCGAATCTTCTGCATCTCAGGCTTGCCGGCTTCGCACTCGGCCACGAAGTTGCGGGCGAAGGTGCCGTCCTGGATGTCGGCCAGGATGCGCTTCATCTCGGCCTTGGTGTCGGCGGTGATCAGGCGCGGGCCACTCACGTAGTCGCCGTATTCGGCGGTGTTGGAGATCGAATCGCGCATGGCGGTGAGGCCGCCCTTCACCATCAGATCCACGATCAGCTTCACTTCGTGCAGGCACTCGAAGTAGGCCAGCTCGGGCTGATAGCCAGCTTCCACCAGGGTTTCGAAGCCGGCCTTCACCAGTTCACTCAGGCCGCCGCAGAGCACGGCCTGCTCACCGAACAGGTCGGTTTCGGTTTCTTCCTTGAAATTGGTTTCGAGGATGCCGGCGCGGGTGCCGCCGATCGCCTTGGCGTAGGCCATGGCTAGGTCGCGGGCCTCGCCGCTGGCGTCCTGATGCACGGCGAACAGAGCGGGCACACCCATGCCGTTCTGATATTCCCAGCGCACGGTGTGGCCGGGGCCCTTCGGGGCAATCATCACCACGTCCACATCGGCGGGGGGCTTGATCAGCTCGAAGCGGATGTTGAAGCCGTGGGCGAAGCTCAGCACCTTGCCGGCGCTCAGATGGGGAGCGATCTCCTTGGCGTAAAC
>CAIOXF010000144.1 GCA_903862155.1 uncultured cyanobacterium
CAGCGCGCTCGCTCCATGGCATCAGAGTGGCAGCAGTCGCCGTGATCCGGTGTCTGCCTCTTCAGCTGGTTCGCCCTTCGCTGACGACTCCGGCGGCGCCGATCCCGGCCAGCCCGCTGGCAAGCCGCCGGTGATTCCCCACGCGGCCCCGATCGTGGATGCCGAGGGCCGCCTCACCTACGTGGGCAGCGATGGGCTCCGCTATGTGGTGGCTGCCCCCCCCGAGCCGTGATGGGGGCTCCCCGTTCGTCGAGACTGAAGCAGCTTGGCGACGGCTTCCACACTCAGCGGGAAGCCAAAGAGATCGCCCTGGAATAGGTCGCAGCCGAGCTCCCGCAGGATGCGCCATTGCTCCCCTGTTTGCACGCCTTCCGCCAGGGCCAGCAGTCCCAGGTCGTGGGCCATCAGGATCGTGCTCTTCACGATTGTGTGATCGGTGCTGCTGCGCTGGTCGGGTTCGCGGATCAGCGCCGTATGGGTACCACCTGCATCCCGATCGGCGCCAAGGCGATCAGGGCGAGTTTGAGGTGTTGGATGCCGAAGGGAATCCCCACGATCGTGAGGAAGCAGGCCAGGGCTGAGGCCACATGGCCTGTGGCCAGCCACCAGCCCGCAACCACAAACCAGATCACGTTGCCCAGCAGGCCCAGCGCTCCGGTGCCCAGGTCGGCATGGCCGGTGAGATCACGCCGGCTGATCGCCTCCTGGCCAAATGGCCAGAAGGAAAAATTGCCGATCACAAAGCAGGCCCGCGCCCAAGGGATGCCCACGATCGTGATGGCGCAGAGCAGCCCGGCAATCCACCAGCCCAGGCCCATCACCACGCCCCCGAGCACAAACCAGAGCAGGTTGAGCAGGAAGCGAATCATCGGCTCCAGGCGGTGCTGTGCTCAGTGTGGCGGCAGGATTGTGCTGATCGTCAGATCCGCGGTCCGCAGAACCTGATGCAGCCCATACGTTCAGCTTCGGTAGCGGTGCCATGGAACGCTTCTTTCTCGAGCTTGATCCGCCCGAGGAGGCCATGCGCAGCTGGCCCCACGTGGTGGTGGTGGGCGGAGGGTTTGCGGGGCTGAAGGTGTGCCACGCCCTGGCCCGCCAGCCGGTGCGCGTCACGCTGATCGACAAGCGCAACTTCAACCTGTTCCAGCCGCTGCTCTATCAGGTGGCCTCGGGGCTGGTGTCGGAGGCGGACGTGGCCTCGCCGCTGCGCCAGATGGTGGGCCATGCCCCCAACGTGCAGGTTCTGCTCGGCGAGGTGGTCGACATCGACCCGGAGGCCCGGCAGGTGCTGCTGAATGGTCAGCACCTCGGCTACGACCAGCTGATCCTGGCCACCGGCTCGGGCAGCACTTATTTCGGCAGGGAGGAATGGCGCTCTCTGGCGCCACCGATGAAAATCCTCGAGCACGCCGATGAGATTCGCCGGCGGTTGCTGATGGCGCTGGAAGAAGCCGAGCAAACGCGGGATGCGAGCCAGCGCGCCTTTCTGCAAACCGTGGTGGTGGTGGGCGCTGGGCCGGCGGGCTGTGAGCTGGCCGGTGCCCTGATCGAGCTGATGGAGCGGGCGGTGCGCCGCGAGTTCAAGCAGCTACGCCCTTCCGACTGCCGCGTGATCCTGGTGGATCTGGTGGATCGGGTGCTGCCCACGATGGCGCCGGAGCTGTCTGCCGCTGCCGCGGGCCATCTTGAGGGAGCTGGGGTAGAGCTGCGGCTCGGCATGAAGGTGGAGGAGATCTGCCCGGGCTGCGTACGCCTCATTGGGGCGGTCGGGGTCACCGAACTGGAGGCCGCCACCATCTGCTGGACGGCAGGCGTGCGGGCTTCCCGGCTGGGCCTGTTGCTGAGTGAGCACACTGGTTGCGCGGTGGATCGCAGCGGCCGGTTGGTGGTGGAGCCCGACTTCTCCATTCCCGACCATCCGGAAATCCGGGCCGTTGGCGATCTCTGCTGCTATGCCCATACCGCCGATGGCAAGCCGTTGCCGGGCATGGCCGGCCCTGCGGTGCAGGCGGGCGGCTGGGTAGCCCGCGATCTGCTCGCCCGGTTGTGCGGCGACACCATCGCCCCGTTCCGCTGGCTTGATCTAGGCAGCATGGCCGTGATCGGACCCTGGTATGCCGTGGCCGATCTGCGTGGTTTGCACCTCACCGGTCGGGTGGGCTGGATCGTCTGGGCTCTGGCCCATCTGGCCTTCATCCCCGACACGGAAAACCGCATCGCCTTGTTCAGCAAATGGATGTGGCAGATCGCCACGCGCCAGCGCACGGCCCTGCTCATCACCGGCCGCCCCGACCAGCACATCGGCGTGGATGTGGGACTGTTTCGGGCGACGCGCCCACAACGATCAGGCTGAATTCTTTAAGGGCTGCACTCTGTAGTGACAGTGACACCGGAATGGCCCACCGGTGAGTTGTGTGGTGGTATCTCAGTTGCATCCCATGCCCTCCACTGCGCGCCTCGGTGCCATCAACACGATTCTTCAGCGGCCAGCGGTGAGCGTGGCTCCGCCGGAATCACTCCAGGAGCTCTGGGCCAAAGACGTGTTCAGTCTCACGGCCATGAAGTCGGCCCTGCCCAAGGCCGTGTTCAAGTCGCTGCAGCGCACGATCACCGGCGGTGGCAAGCTCGACACTTCGGTGGCCGATGTGGTGGCCCAGGCGATGAAGGATTGGGCCACCAGCCATGGTGCCCTTTACTACGCCCACGTTTTTTATCCGCTCACCAACCTCACTGCCGAGAAGCACGACGGCTTCATCGCGCCCCAGAGCGATGGCACGGTGATCAGCGAATTCACCGGCAAGTTGCTGGTGCAAGGCGAGCCCGATGGGTCGTCGTTTCCCAATGGGGGCATCCGCTCCACCTTCGAGGCCCGCGGTTACACCGCCTGGGACGTGACCAGCCCGGCCTACCTGATGGATACGCCCAACGGCGTCACCCTCTGCATCCCCACCGTGTTCGTGAGCTGGACCGGCGAGGCGCTCGACAAGAAAACGCCCCTGCTGCGCTCCAACGCCGCCATGAACGAGCAGGCCCAGCGCCTGCTGCGGCTGCTGGGAGAAACCGAGATCGCCCCGGTGAACTCCAGCTGCGGCGCCGAGCAGGAGTACTTCCTCGTGGATTCAGCCTTCACGGCGCTCCGGCCTGATCTCCAATTGGCGGGCCGCACCCTGTTCGGCGCCCCTCCAGCCAAGGGCCAGCAATTCGACGACCACTACTTCGGGGCGATCCCCGAGCGGGTGCAGGTGTTCATGCAAGACGTGGAGCAGCAGCTCTATCGGCTGGGCATTCCCGCCAAGACCCGCCACAACGAAGTGGCTCCAGGCCAGTTTGAAATTGCGCCTTTCCATGAGGCGGCCAACGTGGCCACCGACCACCAACAGCTGATCATGACCGTGCTCAAGGCCACGGCCAAGAAGCACGGCTTCACCTGTTTGCTGCATGAGAAGCCCTTTGCCGGAGTAAACGGCAGCGGCAAGCACGTGAACTGGTCGATCGGCAACGCCACCCAGGGCAACCTGCTGGATCCGGGCACCACCCCCCACGAGAACCTGCAATTCCTCCTGTTCTGCGGTGCCGTGATCCGCGGTGTGCACCGTTACGGTCCGCTGATGCGTGCCGCCATTGCCACCGCCAGCAACGATCACCGCCTCGGGGCCAATGAAGCGCCGCCCGCAATCATCTCGGTGTACCTCGGCAGCCAGTTGGAGGATGTGTTCGGCCAGATCCGCAGCGGCAAGCTGGAGGGTTCGGCCAAAGCGGCGTTGATGTCGCTGGGGGTCGACACCCTGCCCGACCTCAACAAAGACCCGGGCGATCGCAACCGCACCTCACCCTTTGCCTTCACCGGCAATCGCTTCGAGTTCCGTGCCGTGGGTTCGGGCCAGTCGGTGGCCGGCCCCCTGGTGGTGCTCAACACGATCCTGGCCGATTCGATCCAATGGATCGCCGATCAGCTGGAGGCGCAACTGGCCAATGGCTCCCCGCTTGAGGAGGCCGCCTTTGCGGTGCTTAAGCAAACCATGGAGGAGCATGGTGCCGTGGTGTTCGGTGGGGATGGCTACTCGGCCGAGTGGCACCGCGTGGCTGTGGAGGAGCGCGGGCTGGAAAACCTGCGCACCAGTGCCGATGCCCTTCCGGTGCTGCAGCGTCCGGAAATCCGTGAGCTGTTCGAGCGCACCGGCGTGCTCAGCCCGGTGGAACTGGAGAGCCGCTTTGAGGTGTATGCCGAGCAATACATCCTGGCAATCGAGGTGGAAGCCAAGTTGGTGCTGCGCATGGCCCGCACCCAGCTCTATCCAGCGGTGATGGAGTTCCTGGAACGCCTCACCCGCTCCCTGCGGGATCAACAGGAGTTGGGGCTCGCTCCCGATCGCAGCCTGCCCAGCCAGGTGGCTGGGATGAACCAGCAGCTCATCAGCCAGTGCGCCGCCCTGGAGAACGCTCTGCATGCACCGCCCCACGGTGCCCACGCCCACCTGCGCCACTGCGCCGACACCTTGCTGCCGTTGATGCAGGAGATCCGTTCCGCGGTGGACAGCCTGGAAGCCCTGGTGGACGATTCCCTCTGGCCCCTTCCCACTTACCAGGAGATGCTGTTCGTGCGGTGAGGCCTGCGCCAAGCCCTTAGGGGTGAGCCAAGCTCAGACGATCGCTTGACCGTCCACGAGTTTTGTTGTAAGATTTTTTGGATTCAACGACCACTCTTCGGCGGGTTTCTTTCTTAGGCAGTGAGCTTCAGGGGTTTTCCACTCAGCTTTCTTCACTTGGCCAGCAACTTTCTTCAGGGCACTCAACGAATCGGATTCATAACCTTTGGCTAATCAATGACCATTTACGTGGGCAACCTTTCCTTCGATACCGAAGTTGAGGACCTCAACCACTTGTTCTCCGAGTATGGCTCGGTTCGCAAGTGCACCCTGCCCCTCGACCGTGAAACCGGGCGCAAGCGTGGTTTCGCTTTTGTTGAGCTCACGAACGCCGCCGACGAAGCCAAGGCGATCGGCGATCTTCAGGATGTGGAGTGGATGGGCCGCCGCATTCGTGTGAATCAGGCCGAGCCCCGCCCGACCGCTTCTGCAGGTGGTGGCCAGCGCTGGTGAGTTGATCCTCTCCAGTCATGCCTATGGCCGCCCCTGGTGGGCGGCTTTTTCATGGCATTGGAGGAAAGCTTTCGAAAATCTGTCAATGTCGAAACGTTACCGTCACATTCTCACGCGATGGCTGGGTGCTTCCTATCGTGCACACAGTGAAGCGCCGTGAAGGACGCGATTAGTCTGCAGATCACCGAACAACGCTCAGCGCCATCAGTGCGGCGGAGTAATTTTGAGCTCAAGCCATTTATTGCAAGCTCCAACGGGATTGCGAGTTGGCAGATTGCCAATACCCTGATTCCCTACCTGCTGCTCTGGTGGGTAGCGGTGCTTTGTCTGCGCCAACAGTCGCTGTTGGTGGTGCCAGTTGTGGGCCTGATGGTGTTGTTCCTGGCCCGTTGTTTTTCCTTGATGCACGACTGCGGCCACTCCTCGCTGTTTCATAGTCGCGCTGCCAACCGTTGGGTTGGTTTTCTCTTGGGTGTGGTGGCTGGTATTCCCCAGCTGCCGTGGGCCAAAGGCCACGCCTTTCACCATCGCCATAACGGAAACTGGCAGATGTACAAGGGGCCTTCCGCCCTGGTGAGTGTTGCCACTTACAACGAGCTCAATCCCCGTGGCCAAGCGGTGTACCGCTGGCTGCGCCACCCGCTCATGCTGGTGCCAGGGGGCTTCTTCTATCTTGTGATCAAGCCTCGGGTCGAGCTGGTGGCTGGCCTGATCAGTTTTCTGCCGGATGCACTGAAGCAGAGGTTCAACAACCCTGACCGCTCCTGGGCCGAAATTCTGAAGACCCACCGCAGCCGCTGGTGGCATAGCCCTGAGGAGTTTCGGGATCTGCTGCTGAACAACCTGGCGGTGGTTGCGATGTGGTTTGGCATGGCGGCCTGGATTGGCGCCGGACCCTTCTGGCTGATCTATACCCCGGTGATGGCTTTTGGTGCCGCCATCTTCATCTGCATCTTCTTTGTGCAGCACAACTTTCCGGGTTCCTATGCCCATGCCACCGCCAACTGGGATGCCCTAGATGGCACCTTGCAGGGCACCAGCAACCTTGAATTGCCAGCGATTCTTAACTGGTTTTCGGCTGATATCGGCTGTCACGCCATCCATCACCTGTGTGAGGCCATCCCCAACTACCGGCTGCGGGCCTGCCAAGAGCAGAACGCCCATCTGCTGCGCGATGTGAAGCTGCTGCGGCTTCAGGATCTTCCGGGCTGTTTTCCCTACATCCTCTGGGATGAAGCCGCAGGCACGCTCACCACAGCGGAATTGCAGACCAGCCTCACCTAACGGTTAGCTACTGGCTAACAGAGGCGTTGTAACGGCGGTTCACCTCATTCCAGTTCACCACCGACCACCAGGCCTGGATGTAATCAGGCCGGCGGTTCTGGTAGTTGAGGTAGTAAGCGTGCTCCCACACATCCAGGCCCAGCAGGGGTGTGCCCCGTTCGATGCCGGGCAGGTCCATCAGGGGGTTGTCCTGATTGGCGGTGCTGGTGATGGCGAGCTCACCGCTGGGTTTGCGGATCAGCCAGGCCCAGCCCGAACCAAACCGGCCTGTCGCCGCCTGGTTGAACTCGGCCTGCATCGCCTCCAGTGAGCCGAAGCTGCTGGTGATCGCTGCCGCCAAGGCATCGGTGGGGGCGCCGCCTTCGCCCGCCGGTGCCATCACCGCCCAGAACTGGCTGTGGTTCCAGTGGCCGCCGCCGTTGTTGCGTACCGCTACGGGGAAGGTGGAAATCTCACCCTGCAGTTGCTCCAGGCTCAACTGGGCGAGCCGGGGGTTCGCCTTGATCTGGGCGTTGAGATTGGCCACATAGGCAGCGTGATGTTTGTCGTGGTGGATCGCCATCGTTGTGGCATCGATCGCTGGCTCCAAGGCATCGCCCGGGTAGGGCAGCGGCGGCAGCGAGAACTCCGCCCAGGCGGGCAGTGCTGGGCTGAGCAGCAGCAGGAGCGCCGCCAGGCAAGACAGCAGAACGCGGGAAATCGATGGCACGGTGCTCAGTTCAAAGAAA
>CAIOXF010000145.1 GCA_903862155.1 uncultured cyanobacterium
CAGCCCGTTCGATCACCTCAATGCCCATGGTCTTGGCCAGCTCGATCACGCTGGCGCGGGTGATGCCTTCGAGGATGTCCTGATCCACCCCAGGGGTGATCAGCACGCCATCGCGCACGATGAACAGGTTCATGCCGCTGGCCTCGCTCACCTTGCCACGGCTGTTAAGCAGCAGGGCCTCATCGAAGCCGCTCTTGACGGCCTCTGTTTTGGCCAGGGAACTGGTGATGTAAGCCCCGCTGATCTTGCCACGCAGGGGCAGGGAGCGGTCTTCCTGGCGGGTCCAGGAGCTGATGCGGCAGCTCACCCCCTCGGGCGAGAGGTAATCACCGAGCTCCAGGCCATAGATCAGGAAGTCAGTCTCAATGTTGTGCAGCCGCGGCGCGATTCCCAGATCGCTGGTGTATACGAATGGCCGCAGATACACGGGTTTGGCGGGCTTGTTGGCCCGGAGAAATTCCACGATTGCGCTGTAGATGGTGTCTTCGCTCAGCTCGGTGAGCAACAGGCGGGCGCTCTGGCTCAGGCGGCGCGCATGGCGATCGGCCCGAAACAGCAGGATCTCGTTGGCGTCGGCCGGATTGGGCAGGGCACGCATGCCGCCGAAGGCGCCGGTGCCGTAATGCAGGGCGTGGGTTGCCACCGAGAGGGTGGCCTCAGCGAAGGGAACGCATTTGCCGCCGAACCAGGCATAGGGCAGGAACTGGTGCATGGCGGGCGGCGCGGCTGGCTCTACCTGGAAGCCCCCGATCTTCTCACTGCAGCCAGCAGGATGGGCCGATGCACAGGCTGGCGGCACTACCGGGAAGCGGAGCGGAGGCGGATGCCGGTGCCTTCGTGGAGCAGCCGCCGGCTCCGGTGCTCTTGCTCAGCAGTGCCGACACCGACCTGGTGGCGATCGATGGCTTGCTGACGGCTGAGCCGGAGCTGCTCGGGTGTGAACTGCGAGCCCTGAACCTGGCGGCGCTGGCCCATCCAGCTGTGATCGACCACTACATCGCCAGCACGGTGCAACACGCCCGGCTGGTGGTGGTGCGGCTGCTGGGCGGCCGTGGGCACTGGAGCTATGGCCTGGAAGCCCTGCAGCGCTGGGCCCAAACCGCCCATCCCAAGGGCGGCAAGCGCAGCCTGCTGGTGCTGGCAGGCACCCCCGACGACGACCAGGCCCTGGCTGAGCTGGGGACGACCCATGCCGATCTAGCGATCGCCCTGGCGGCCTGCCTGCGGGTGGGTGGCCCTGAGAATCTGCGCTTGGTGCTGGGCTGCTTCAGGGAGCTTCTGGAGAGCAAACAGCCCGATCCGCCCCAGCCGCAGCCTTTGGCGGATCCACTCCCCCACAACTGGCGGGAGGAGCCGGGCCCACGGGTGGGATTGATCGTGTACCGGGCCCTGCTCCAGGCCGGGGATCTGGCCCTGATGGAAGCCTGCATCGATGCTCTGCGCACAGCGGGGCTGGCACCGCGGGCCCTGTGGGTGAGCGGCCTGAGGGATGTGGGAGTGCAGCAGGGCGTGGCGGATCTGCTCGAGCGCGAACGGGTGGATGCGGTGTTGTGCTGCACCTCCTTTGCATCGGTGCAGTTCGCAGAAGCGGGCCTGGGGGCACCCCTGTGGGAGCGACTAGGGGTGCCGGTGCTCCAGGTGCTGAGCAGTGGCCGCAGCAGGGAAGCGTGGGCCGGAAGCAGCATCGGCCTGGGGCCCACCGAATTGGGCTTGCAAGTGGCCTTGCCCGAGCTGGACGGACGCATCACCACCCGCATTGGCGCCTTC
>CAIOXF010000146.1 GCA_903862155.1 uncultured cyanobacterium
GCACTGACCGCTGGTCGCCTGCGGCTCCGGCAACCGGCCAACGTCCTGGCCCTGGTGGCCCTGGCACTCGCGGTGGGCAGCGGCAAGTTGATGGACGAAGACTGGCTACGCAACGGACAGCTGGATCACCTCGTGTACAGCATCCACCTGCTGGCCTGGCTGCTGATCGCCATCGCGGTCGCCCTGCATGTGATGGCGGTGTTCAACCGCGGCGGTTGGCCACTGGCCCGCTCGATGGCAAGCACGCAGATCCGCCCAGGCGACTTACCGGGGAACTGGCTCGAGCAGATTCGCCGATCCTTGAACACCTGGAGCTAGTGGGTTACTACCGACGGAAAACGTGCTGAACCTCCTGCGATGAGCACCCTGGCAGCAAGCGACGCAGGCCCAGCACCGCGAACACACTCATCGCTGCCGTGGCGCCCAGATCACCGCCAATCCCCGCCAGGCTTGGCTCAAAACCGAGGCTGAACAACCCAAACAACACACCCATCGCCAGGAGCAACCGGGTGGGATTGGGCGCCAACCGGGCGGGGGCCGTCATGCCCACGAACCCCGCGCCCATCCACGCGGCGGCCAACGGGGGGGGAAGCAGCAAGCCAGCCAGCAAGGATGGCAATGCCGAGCCCAGCACGACCCCGATGTGACAGCCGTAACTGAGCCAATGGGTGAGCTGCGTTGACACCAGAGCCACCAACATCAACGCGGCGCGCTCCCAACCGGAAAAAGCGTGCAATTGAGCTCCAGAACCCTGCACGCCCAAGACGGAAGCGACACCAATGACGCCGAAAACTCCAAGAAAAGCGGTGCTCCCGAGCTTGCCGCCGATCCCGGCCCAGCTGCTCTGGAGCAGCTCCAGCACCAACCCCGCCACAGCACCGGCCAGCAGCACCAAAACGGGATGGGCGAGAACCCGCTCCGATGTCATCCCCGCAAAGGCACCGCAATACACCGCAGCATCCAGGCCAGACCAACGATGACGACTGGCCAGCTCAGCCAGGCCACCGGCACTTCCCACCGCCGCCGCGCTGAACACCAGTGGCCAGCTCAGCCCGCGACTCAGGGCCAGCACAGTCAGTGCCGCCAAAGCTGACAGCACCGGGGTACTTGCCCCGATCTGATCCACATCGCCGTGATCGGCGTGATGCAGAAATCCCACTAGCACCACCACCCCCAGCAGTGCGAAGGCGAGCGCCTCGGGGATGGGGGCACCAACCAGGAAGCCATCCACGTAAAAAACCACGACCAGGGTGGCCATGAATAGGGTGAGGGGCCTATTCACAACGCGAAGGATTGATCCAGGCACTCATCGAGCACATTGCAGTTCTTATCGAGTCTCAAATTCCATCGACGAGCGTCAATCACCGCAACGGCCTCATAGCAAGGACCGCGCTGATGCATGTCATCCATCAGATCACCACGCCTCTCGATCTGCTTGCCGTAGTCTCCAAACGAAGGCATGGCCTTAGCAGGGGCGAGCTGAGTTTCCGCACGAAATAAAAGAACAAAAGCTCCGAATTGGCAAGACCACTTTGGTGTTCGCCACAATCCAGTTGTCGGCATCACAACGGTCACCAACACCATCAACAGCTTGAGAACCCATGGCTGGCTTCCACGGCGCCCGTGATGCGTCCACGGCCAGCCGACCTGAGCGAATCCCCTCCACAAAGACCTGGTCAACGAACCGTTCGGATGCGAAGGCTTCTCCACCGCGGGTTGCCACTAGGCGATGGGAGCGGCACGGTGACCGTGATGGACGACCTCCCTCCTGCTTTTCTCGCCGCGCTGGAGACTGCAGCCGCGCTCGCGGCCGGCAGTCCCCAGCTCCTGGTCATGGCCCCGCGCCGGCTGGAGGAGGCCCAGCAGATCATCGAGGCCGTGCGCGAGAACCAAACGGTGGTGCTCCAGACCGCAAATGCAGAGGAGGGCGTGGCCCAGCGGCTGATCGACTTCGCCTGCGGCGGGATTGCCGCCATCGACGGCCAGGTGCATCGCATCAATGCGGAAACCTTCCTGTTCTCGCCGGGGCATGCCCGGATCGAGCAGCTGTAGTCCGCAGGCGCCGCCGTTCCTAGAGAAGGGCCTCAGATCACCGTTGGGTCAGTCGGCCAGGGGGCATGTCGTCGGTGTAGCCCTCGGGCCCCGGTGAATAAAACGTGTCGGGATTGGCGCGGAACGGCGTGCCGAAGGCCACCGCATTCACCTGACCGGCACC
>CAIOXF010000147.1 GCA_903862155.1 uncultured cyanobacterium
GAACTGGACTTGGGCATCAACCCCGAGAGCGGCGTGCAGCACCGCTTCGAGTTCCTGAGTGCACCGAATCTGCACTGGCCCGACACGATCTTCTCGTTCGACCACGGCACCGGCATCCTCTACACCTGCGACGCCTTCGGGCTGCACTACTGCTCCGACGACGTCTTCGACGTGGATCCTGGAGCCATCGCTCCGGATTTCCGCTTCTATTACGACTGCTTGATGGGCCCCAATGCCCGCAGCGTGCTGCAGGCGATGAAGCGCATGGATGCGCTGCCCCCGGTCAACACCGTGGCCGTGGGCCATGGGCCGCTGCTGCGCCATCACCTCAACCTCTGGCTCTCCGACTACCGCGAGTGGAGCGAGGGACGCAGCAAGGGTGAGGCCTATGCCGCCGTTTGCTACGTGAGCCAGTACGGCTTCTGCGACCGCCTCTGCCAGGCCATCGCCCGCGGCATCGGCAAGGCCGAGGCTGCGGTGCAACTGGTGGATCTGCGCGCCACCGATGCCCAGGAACTGAGCGCCCTGGTGGGTGAAGCCAGCGCCGTGGTGGTACCCACCTGGCCCGCCGAAGCCGATGCCGACCTGCAGGCGTCGATCGGCACGTTGCTGGCGGCGCTCCAGCCCAAGCAATGGGTGGCCGTGTACGACGCCTACGGCGGCAACGACGAGCCGATCGACACGGTGGCTTCACAGCTGCGCAGCCTCGGCCAGAAGAGCGCCTTCGAGCCCCTGCGGATCCGCCAGGTGCCCAGCTCCGAGGACTACCAGCGCTGCGAGGAAGCTGGCACCGACCTGGGCCAGCTGCTCACCCGCGAGAAAACGATCGCGGCGATGAAGGCCCTCGACGGCGACCTCGACAAAGCCCTGGGCCGGCTGAGCGGCGGCCTGTACGTGGTGACGGCACGCCAGCGCGATGCCGAAGGCGGCAGCCGCAGCGGCGCCATGGTGGCCAGCTGGGTGAGCCAGGCCAGCTTCGAACCACCGGGCATCACCGTGGCCGTCGCCAAAGACCGGGCCATCGAAGCCCTGATGCAGGTGGGCGACCGCTTCGTGCTCAACATCCTGCGCGAAGACAACCACCAGACCCTGCTGCGCCATTTCCTCAAGCGCTTCCCCCCTGGCGCCGATCGCTTCGCCGGGGTGAACACCCTGGATGGGGTGGCCGCAGGCGGCCCGGTGCTCGGCGATGCCCTGGCCTATCTGGGCTGCCGCGTGGCCCAGCGCATGGAGGGTCCCGACCACTGGATCATCTACGCCGTGGTGGAAGAGGGCAATGTGGCCGACACCGAAGCCACCACCGCCGTGCATCACCGCAAAGTGGGGAACCACTACTGATGGCCACTGCCACCCTCACCCAGGCGGCTGAGCGCCAGGTGATTCGCATCCCGGTGGAGCCGGGGTTGGTGTGCCTGCGGGGTCTGAGCCCCAAGCGCCTGCGCTTTGAGGTGGAGTACGGCCTGGAGCGCGGCACCACAGCCAACACCTTTCTGCTGGAGGCCGGCCCAGGCCCCCAGGGCCAACCGGTGCCACCGGTGCTGGTGCACCCACCGGGCACCTCCTTCGCCAACCCCTTTCTGGAAGCGCTGGCGGAGCTGGTGCCGGCTGAGGCGGCGCTGAAGGTGGTGGTGGGCCATGTGAATCCCAACCGGGTGGCCCTACTGCGCCAGCTGGCCGAGGGCTGGCCGGCCCTGATGCTGGTGGCCTCCAACGCCGGCGCCAAGCTGATCGAGGAGCTCTGGAGCCAGCGCAAACCGGCGGCCCCTGGCAGCGAACCCACCGACGAGTCACCCCTGCCGCCACTGCCACCGATCGATGTGGTGAAGCAGGAGATCTGCCGGGAGCTGGCCAACGGCTACCGGCTCTGCCTGCTGCCCACCCCTACACCGCGCTGGCCCGGGGCCCTGGTGGCCTTTGAAGAACGCACCGGCCTGCTGATGAGCGGCAAGTTCTTTGCCGCCCACTTCTGCACCGAAGCCTGGGCGGAGAGCAACCGCAGCAGCACCGAGGAAGACCGCCGCTACTTCTACGACTGCCTGATGGCCCCGATGGCCCGGCAGGTGGAAACCATCGTGGAGCGCTTCGAGGAGCTCGACATCCGCTGCATCGCGCCAGGCCATGGCCCCGCCATTGCCGAAAGCTGGCGCAGCCTGCTGGTGGACTATCGCCGCTGGGGCGAGAGCACCGAGCGCAGCAAGCTGGCGGTGGCGCTGCTGTTTGCCAGCGCCTATGGCAACACCGCAGCCATCGCCGATGCCCTGGCCCAGGGGGTGAGCCGCACCGGCGTTCGGGTGGAGAGCATCAACTGCGAATTCACGCCCGCCGAAAACCTGCTGGAGGCCATCCGCAGCTGCGATGCGGTGCTGATCGGCTCGCCCACCCTGGGCGGCCATGCCCCCACCCCGATCGTGTCGGCCCTGGGCACCCTGCTAGCAGAGGGCGACCGAGCCAAGCCGGTGGGCGTGTTCGGCAGCTTCGGCTGGAGCGGTGAGGCGCTGGATCTCCTGGAGAGCAAGCTGCGTGACGGTGGCTTCCGCTTCGCCTTCGAGCCGATCAAGGTGAAGTTCAGCCCGGATGCCGCCACGATCAAGGCCATCGAGGAAACAGGCACGGCCCTCGGCCGCTCGCTGCTGGCGGAACAGCGCCGCGCCCAGCGCCGAACGGCTGCCGGCGGGCTCAGCGATAGCCGCAGCAACCCAGCGATACAGGCCCTCGGCCGGGTGGTGGGGTCGCTGTGCGTGCTCACCACTTGCAAGGGCCAGGCAGACACCAGGCTGAGCGGAGCGATGGTGGCCAGCTGGGTGAGCCAGGCCAGCTTCTCGCCGCCGGGCTTCACCGTGGCTGTGGCTAAAGACAGGGCCGTGGAAGCCCTGCTGCATGGGGGCGATCGGTTCTGCCTGAACGTGCTGGCGGCAGGCCGGGAAACGGGTCCAATGAAGCAGTTCCTGCAGCCCTTTGCCCCGGGGGCCGACCGTTTCGCCGGCCTGGAACTCGAAACCACCCCCGATGGCCAGCCCGTGCTGCCGGAAGCCCTGGCCTGGCTGGAGGCCACGGTGAAGCAGCGGATGGAATGCGGCGACCACTGGCTGGTGTACGCCGAGGTGAGCCATGGCGGCCTGCTCGATGCGGCAAGCACGACAGCCGTGCACCAGCGGCGCAGCGGCGCCAATTACTGAGCCACACCCACATCAGCCCTCAGGGCCGTTGCGAGGACTGTGCGAAAACGGAAGAAAAACCTATCGAATGCCGTATTCTTTGCAAGGATCCTCTAACTCAAATCGCCTCAGTCCACGAGGTCATGACGTCGAAGCTGCCTTCAGCTCAGCAGCCCGCCCTGTATCAGCAGAGCGTGGTGCGCTACAGGGGCTTTGTCTTGATCCCCCAAGCGGATCTCACCTGGCTCGTGCGGCCCGAACGCAGCCCGATGCGCATGCTCCCGTTTCGGGCACCGGCCAGCTCCGTGGCTGATGTGAAGGCGCTGGTGGACTGGCGTCTCGATCAAGCAGCCTGAGGCGGAGGCGTCGGGTCGCTGCCAGCCTGGAAAGGAATCACCAGTGTGGCCCAGTGATCGGGGCGCTCTGGACGGCGGCGCCGTGCCCGGCGCACGCCGAAGGGCACGCGCACCACGTTGGTGCCTTCGATGGCCTGTGTGTGGTCGTTGCCGTTCATAGTCCCCAGATGATGAATGGCCTGGTTGTGGAAGGTTGCAGCCCAACAAATCGGTAGAAATGCCGGTGACTGAGCATCCACTGCGCCGCCATGTTGCGGCATGGCGGGACCGACCTCAAGGGCCGGAGCGTCAGGCATCGTTGACAGTGGCCAGTTCCTCAACCGACGGGCAGGTGCACACCAGATTGCGATCGCCGTAGGCGTTGTCGATCCGGGCCACAGTTGGCCAGAGCTTATTGGCCTGCTGCTGCTCGCCGGCGGGGAAGGCCGCCTGCTGGCGGCTGTAGGGCCGGTCCCACTGATCGGCTGTCAGGGCAGCCAGGGTGTGGGGCGCGCGCTTGAGGGGGTTGTTGGCCGGATCGGCAGTGCCATTCTCGAGCGCCGCGGCTTCGGCGCGGATGGCGGCCATCGCCTCGCAGAAGCGCTCCAGCTCTGGCAGGGCCTCGCTCTCGGTGGGCTCCACCATCACCGTGCCGGCCACAGGCCAGCTCACGGTGGGGGCGTGGAAGCCGTAGTCCATCAGGCGCTTGGCCAGGTCATCCACTTCGAGGCCGCAGCTGCGCTTGAGCGGCCGCAGATCGAGGATGCATTCGTGGGCCACGCGGCCGCCGGCGCCCCGGTAGAGCACCGGGAAATCCGGCTCCAGCCGCTCGGCCATCCAGTTGGCAGCCAGCAGGGCCACCGCACTGGCCTGGCGCAGGCCGGCCCCGCCCATCATGCGGATGTACATCCAGCTGATCGGCAGGATCGCGGCGCTACCCCAGGGGGCTGAGCTGACTGGACCGATGGCCTCCTGCCCGCCGCAGGCCGCCAGGGGATGGCCTGGCAGAAATGGCACGAGGTGCTCAGCCACAGCGATCGGACCCACGCCCGGCCCGCCGCCGCCATGGGGGATGCAGAAGGTTTTGTGCAGGTTGAGGTGGCACACATCGGCGCCGTAGCGACCGGGCTGGCACAGCCCCACCTGGGCATTGAGGTTGGCGCCATCGAGATACACCTGGCCGCCGTGGCGGTGCACCAGCGCGCAAATCTCCTGAATCCCTGTTTCAAACACCCCATGGGTGGAGGGGTAGGTAACCATCAGGGCCGCCAGCTGATCGGCGTGCTGGCTGGCCTTGGCCTCCAGATCAGCCAGGTCGATGTTGCCCTGCCCATCGCAGGCCACCGGCACCACCGTGAGGCCGGCCATCACGGCACTGGCGGGATTGGTGCCATGGGCGCTGGTGGGAATCAGGCAGACGTGGCGATGGCCAGCACCGCGGCTGCGGTGATAAGCGCGGATCACCAGCAGACCGGCGTATTCCCCCTGGGAGCCCGCATTGGGCTGCAGCGACACACCGGCGAAACCGGTGATCGCCGCCAGCCACTGCTCCAGATGGGCCACCAGTCGCTGGTAACCCGCGGTTTGGTGGGCCGGCGCGAAGGGATGGAGCTGGGCGAAAGCGGGCCAGCTCACCGGCTGCAGCTCGGCGGCGGCGTTGAGCTTCATGGTGCAGCTGCCGAGCGGGATCATCCCGTGCACCAGGGAGAAGTCGCGGCTCACCAGGCGCTGGATGTAGCGCAGCAGCTCGGTTTCGCTGCGGTAGCGGTGGAAGGTCTCCTGCCGCAGCCAAGCGCCCTGGCGCAGGGGGATTGCTGGCTCGGCGGCGTTGGCCTGCCAGAGCAGCTGTTCTGGTGCTTCAGCCGCGCCAACAGCATCCAGCTGCTGCTCCAGCTCCAGCAGCAGCGCTGCGGCCGAGGGGTGCGACGTGCCGGGGACAGCCAGAGCTGCCAGCAGGGCATCAAGCTCAGCAACGGTGCTCAGCTGATCGAGGCTGATGCCCACCCCCGCCGGATCGCGGCGCAGGTTGAACCCGGCAGCCTCAGCGCGATCAGCCAGCTCGGCGCCTTGTGGCGTTTCGATGAACAGGGTGTCGAATCCTGCACCGGGCCGGGCTTCCAGACCGATGGCCGCCAGGGCGCGCCGGAGCACTTCCCGCAGCTTGAGCACACGGCCAGCGATCCCCACCAGGCCCTCCGGGCCGTGGTGCACGGCGTAGAAGCCGGCCATCACCGCCAGCAGCACCTGGGCGGTGCAGATGTTGCTGGTGGCCTTGTCGCGGCGGATGTGCTGCTCGCGGGTCTGTAGAGCCAGGCGCAGGGCCGGCCGGCCTTCCGCATCCAGCGACTGACCCACCAGCCGGCCCGGGATCTGGCGCTTGTGGGCATCGGTGGTGGCAAAGAAGGCGGCGTGGGGCCCGCCGAAGCCCATGGGCACACCGAAACGCTGGCTGCTGCCGATGGCGATCTCCACCCCCAGCTCACCCACCGGTGCCATCAGCACCTGGGCCAGGGGATCCACGGCCGCAGTCACCATCACGCCAGCCGAGCGGGCAGTCGCGATCAGCTCCGCCGGATTCCACAGGCGGCCGCTGGCGCCGGGCAACTGCAGCAGCAGGCCGAACGCGCCCTCCAAACCCGAGGGATCTGCCAGCAGCGCGGCTGGCTCCACCAGCGCCACTTCGATGCCCAGGGGCTCGGCACGGGTGTGCAGCACCGCCAGGGTTTGCGGAAGCACATCCGCATCCACCAGGAAGCGGCGGGCATCGGAGCGCTTGCAAGCCCCGAAACTCAGGCCCATCGCCTCGGCCGCCGCCGTGCCCTCATCCAGCAGCGAGGCATTGGCGATCGGCAGGCCGGTGAGCTCGGCAATCAGGGTCTGGAAGTTGAGCAGGGCTTCCAGGCGGCCCTGGGCAATTTCAGCCTGATAGGGGGTGTAGGCCGTGTACCAGGCCGGGTTTTCGAACACGTGGCGCTGCAGCAGCGCCGGCGTGGCTGTGCCGTAGTAACCCTGGCCGATCAGTGAGCGCTGCACCGTGTTGGCGGCAGCCATCTGCTGAAGCTCGTCGAGAGCCTGGGCCTCGTCGCAACCCTCGGGCAAACCCTGCTCGGCGATGGCGGACTCCAGCAGGATCGGGCCGGGCACCACCTCAGCCACGAACTGCTCGAGATCGCTGCAGCCCAGGTCGCTGAGCATGCGCGATTGCTCGGTCTCGCTGGGGCCGATGTGGCGCGCCGCAAACGGGCTCAGAGGAGAGGGTGCCATCAGTGGCCTTCCACCTTGGCGCCGTAGGTGGTGGCATCCATCAGCCCGTCGAGCTCACTGGCATCGGCGGGCTGGATCACCAGCAACCAGCCTTCGCCGTAGGGATCGTTCTGCAGTTCCTCCGGGCTGGCCAGCACGGCCTCGTTGCGCGCCACCACCTGGCCGCTCACCGGTGCGATCAGATCCTCCACCGCCTTCACCGACTCCACTGAGCCGAAGCTCTGCCCCTTGCCGAGGCTGGCGCCCACCTCCGGCAGCTCCACAAACACGATGTCGCCGAGCTGGTCGATGGCAAAGGCGCTCAGGCCCAGGCGCCAGGTCTCCCCTTCCGCCCGCACGTATTCATGGCTGTCGGCATAGCGGCAGTCGGCGGGGAAAGCGAGCGCCATTGGGCGACTGAACGATTGCGGCCCAGTTTGGCTTCTGTCAGCGCGTCTCCACGAGATCCGCTTCTGCCAGGGCCACCAGCGCCCGCTCCAGGGCAATCCGGGCGTGGGCGTGGTGGGTGCCGCCCTGGGCGTAGAGCACGAACGGCTCCCGCAACGGGCCATCAGCGCTGAACTCGCTGGTGCTGCCATCGATGAAGGTGCCGCCGGCCATCACCAGCTCGCTGGCGTAGCCAGGCATCGGCGCCGGCACCGGATCGAGATAGGAGCCGATCGGCGAGGCCGCCTGGAAAGCCCGACACACCGTTTTGAGCAACTCGGGCGCACCAAACCGCACCGCCTGGATCACATCGCTGCGTTCACGGCCCGGCTCGGGGTTCACGCCAAAGCCCAGATCCTGAAAGGTGCGCGCCACCAGCTCGGCGCTGATCAGGGCCTCGGCCACCATCTGCGGCGCCAGGAACAGCCCCTGGAACAGCAGCCGGTTCAAATCGAAGCTGGTGCCGCCCTCACTGCCGATGCCCGGTGCCGTGAGCCGGCAGCAGGCCTGCTCCACCAGTTCGGCTCGCCCAGCCACGTAGCCACCGGTGGGGGCAATGGTGCCGCCCAGGTTCTTGATCAGCGAGCCAGCAATCAGGTCGGCGCCCACCGCCGTGGGCTCCTGCTGCTGCACCAGTTCGCCGTAGCAGTTGTCCACGAACACCACGCAATCCGGCTGGATCGCCTTCACCCGCTCCACCAGCTCACCGATCTGGGCCACGCTGAGCGAGGGCCGCCAGCTGTAACCGCAGCTGCGCTGGATCAGCACCATCCGCGTGGGCACCGCCAGGGCATCGGCGATGCCGTCCCAGTCGATGCCGCCATCGGGCAGCAGATCGAGCTCGTCGTAGGTGATGCCGAACTCGGCGAGTGAGCCCTGGCCGCTGCCGCGGATGCCGATCACCTCTTCCAGGGTGTCGTAGGGGCGGCCGCTCAAGGCCAGCAGCCGATCGCCGGGCCGCAGCACGCCATACAGAGCAGAGGCGATGGCGTGGGTGCCGCTCACGAACTGGAGCCGCACGGCGGCGGCTTCCGCCTGCAGCACCCGGGCGAACACCCGATCGAGCACCTCCCGGCCCTGGTCGCCATGGCCGTAGCCGCTCACCGAGGCGAAGTGCTGCACGCCCACCCGCTCGGCCTGAAACGCCTGCAGCACCCGCTGCAGTCGCGGCGTCACCCCGGCGGTGTGGCGGGCGGCCTCACGGGCGATGGCCTCAGCAGCCTGTGCAACGCGTTCGGCTGCCCAGCGCTGGTGGGTCATGGCCTCGCCCCTAAATTTCCCTTCTACCGGAGAGCCCCTTGGTTCATACCCCTACCCCGCCTGCAGCGGTACCCCCGCCGCAGACGCTGCGGATCCCCGCCAGCTCCAGCGACCGTCAGGAAGCCCGGATGCGCGCCGCGGTGGCCAAGCCCAGGGCTCCCCTGCCGCCACGCCAGCGCAAGCTCAAGACCGGCACCACCACCTTCATGCTGGTGATGCACGTGGGCGCGGTGTTCGCCCTGCTGCCGCAGTTCTGGAGCTGGCAGGCCGTGGCCGCCCTGGCGGTTCTGTATTGGACGACGGTGCTGGGGGTGACCCTGGGCCTGCACCGACTGGTGGCCCATCGCAGCTTCGTGGCGCCGAAGTGGGTGGAGCGCACTCTGGTGCTGATGGGGGCCCTGGCCTGCCAGAGCGGCCCGATCGAATGGGTGGGCCTGCACCGCCACCACCACAAGTTTTCGGATCAGCCCACCGACCATCACGACGCCGCCCGCGGCCTGTGGTGGGCCCACAGCGAGTGGATGCTGCACGAGATCCCGGCCCTGGCGCACGTGCAGCGCTTTACCGGTGATCTCCAGCGCGACCCCTTCTACCGCTGGCTGGATCGCTGGTTTCTGCTGCTGCAACTGCCCCTCGGTGCCGCCCTCTATTGGTATGGCGAGCTGGCCGGCGTCCATGGCGGCGGCCTGGGGCTGGTGCTGTGGGCCATCCCGCTGCGCCTGGTGCTGGTGTATCACGTGACCTGGCTGGTGAACTCCGCCACCCACGCCTTCGGCTACCGCAACTTCGACTGCCCGGATCTCTCCCGCAACTGCTGGTGGGTGGCGATCCTGAGCTTCGGCGAGGGCTGGCACAACAACCACCACGCCCATCCCGCCAGCGCCCGCCATGGCCTGCGCTGGTTTGAGTTCGATATCACCTGGCAACACGTCAAACTGCTGCGCGCCCTGGGCTGGGCCCGCAAGGTACGGGTGGCGCGTTACCCCGGTTGAATCCGCTGGCGCAGAAGATCCAGCAGTCCATCGGCTTCCATCGCGGCCGCCCCAGTGATCCCCAGGCTGCGGGCGGTAAGCAGGAGGTCGGGCAACTCCGCCTCCAGCTCGGCGGCTGAATAATCACGGAGGCCAGCCATCACCTCGGTGAACCGCTCGCGCCTCTGACGCTTGCTGGCTGGATACGCCGCAAGCACCGCGTCGCGGCACGAACGCCAGGGCTGTCCGCGGGTGAACAACAACGCCAGGGCCGCACTGAGCGCGGCAGCTTCCGCATCGGCGATGCGCAGATCAAAGGCCGCTGGCGGCTGGCGCAAGCCCACAAACACCTCAAGCAACTCACCAGGGCCAAACACCGGTGCCCCCTCGCTCTGAACGCACAGCGCAGAGCTCTCCAGTGCCGCCAGCAACTCCGGGCGCTCTAACAGCTGGTGCCGCAGATCCTCCGAGAGCCCGCTGGCGCCAGCCTCGGCTGCCAACAACTGATTGATGCGGCCCAGGGCGAGGAACACCTCCGGCCCGGGGGAGGCGAGCTTGCCGTTGCGCAGCATCGAGATCTGGGAGTTGTGCACCCGGCCCAGATCCAGCACCTCGGCCAGGGCCGGCAACACCTTGTGGCTCCAGCCATTGCGCTCGTGCCACACCCGGATCAGGTGCGCAAAGGCGATGCGGCCAGCGGCGAGATCCTCCCGGTAGCCCACGCGCCCTGCCCCTCCTGAGTAGTGGTTCGCATCGGATTCGGCACGCGATCCGATTTCGTATTGATACCATTGTATCGATTGATCAGGAGTGGTCGCATGACCGCCGCACTAACCCGCCAGCCGGGCGCCGCCCTTGCCTCCCGGGGCACACGCCAGCCGGCCTTCATCAACGGCGGCTCCAATGGCATCCGCCGCGCCGCAGCCCTGCATGAGCCCCGCGCCGGCGAGCCCAGCCCCGAGGTGAAGAAGGGAACCCGCTGGGGAACCATCGGTTTCATGGTGGTGATCCACGTGCTGGCGGTGGTAGCGCTGCTGCCGCAGTTCTGGAGCGTGCCCGCCGTGGCCAGCTTCCTGGTGCTGTACTGGGTCACCGCCTGCCTGGGGGTGACCATCGGCTACCACCGGCTGATGAGCCACCGGGCCTTCAAGGTGCCCCACTGGCTGGAGCGCTTCTTCGCCACCTGCGGCGCCCTGAGCTGCCAGCACGGCCCGATCGACTGGGTGGGCCTGCACCGGCACCACCACAAGTTCTCCGACACCGAAGTGGATCACCACACCAGCCTGCGGGGCTTCTGGTGGAGCCACATGGGCTGGATGCTGGAAACCATCCCCGCCATGGCGGCCGTGCCGCGTCTCACCGGCGACCTGGCCAAGGATCCCTACTACCGCTGGCTGAACAACTGGTTCCTGGTGCTGCAGCTACCCCTGGCGGCCCTGCTGTTCTGGATCGGCACCGTGACCGGCGCCGGCGGCTGGGCGCTCGTGCTCTGGGGCATTCCCTTGCGCCTGGTGGTGGTGTACCACTGCACCTGGCTGGTGAACTCCGCCACCCACCTGTGGGGCAAGGCCGCGCACGACAGCGGCGACCATTCCAAAAACAACCCCTGGGTGGCAGCGCTCACCTTCGGCGAGGGCTGGCACAACAACCACCACGCCTTCCCCCACTCCGCCCGCCACGGCTTCGGCCGCCAGATTGATCTCACCTGGATGCACATCAAGCTGCTGCGCAAGCTCGGCCTCGCCACCCAGGTGCGCCTGCCGCGGGCTGCAGCGCCAGGAGGCCCCAAGGCTGTCGCGTAGTGTTGTCAATCGGCTAGCGATCAGAAACCCGTCTCGAACCCATGGCTAAGCGCGTACAAGTCGTTCTCAACGCAGACGTCCTCAGCCTGGGCAAGGACGGCGATCTGGTGGAAGTGGCCCCTGGCTACGCCCGTAACTTCCTGCTCCCCACGGGCAAGGCTGTGCCCGTCACCCCCGCGGTGATGCGCCAGGTGGAAGCACGCCGCGCCAAGGAAGCTGAGCGTCAGGCAGCCCTCAAGGCCGAGGCCGAAGCGTTCCGCACCGCCCTGGCCACCATCGGCCGCTTCACGGTGAAGAAGCAGACCGGTGGCGACGACGTGCTGTTCGGCACCGTGACCAATGGCGACGTGGCGGAGGCCATCGAAGCCGCCACCAAGAAGGAAGTGGATCGCCGCGACATCATCGTTCCCGAAATCCACCGCACCGGCGCCTACAAGGTGCAGGTGAAGCTCCACCCCGAAGTGGTGGCTGAGATCAACCTGGAGGTGGCCAGCTACTGAGCCCTAACCCGTCCTGGTGTTCCTTCGAGCACCGGGCGACAATGCATCTCCCCCAGCCGTCAGTGCCCCACGGGGTCTGGCGGCTTTCTGTTGATTGTTCTGCTCCGCCTTCGGCGGTAGCGCGCCCCCATCCATGGTTTCCGTTCCCCTGGCCAGCTCCGATCCCAGCGACGGGCGCCGCCAGGGCCGGCGCAACCGGGATGAGGCCCAGTTCGAGGCCCTGCCCGACGCGGTGCCGCCCCAGAACCTGGAGGCCGAGGAAGCGGTGCTGGGCGGCATCCTGCTCGACCCCGACGCGATCGGCCGGGTGGCGGATGTGCTCCAGCCGGATGCCTTCTATCTGAGCGCCCATCGGGAGATCTTCCGCACTGCCCTGATGCTCCACAGCCAGGGCAAACCCACCGACCTCACGGCCATGACGGCCTGGCTGGCCGACACCGGCCATCTCGAGAAGGTGGGCGGCAGCAGCCGACTGGTGGAGCTGGTGGAGCGCGTGACCTCCACCGCCTCGATCGACCAGGTGGCGCGCCTGGTGATGGACAAGTTCCTGCGGCGCCAGCTGATCCGTTCCGGCAACGAGGTGATCGCCCTGGGCTTCGATCAGGGCAAGCCGATGGATCAGGTGCTCGATGAGGCCGAGCAGAAGATCTTCGCCATCAGCCAGGAGAAGCCCAGCCAGGGCCTCACCCCCACGGTGGAGATCCTCACGCGCACCTTCGAGGAGATCGAAAGCCGCTCGGTGGGCACCGCCGTGGCCGGCATCCCGGTGAACTTCTACGACCTGGATGCGATGACCCAGGGGCTGCAGCGCAGCGACCTGATCATCATTGCGGGCCGTCCGGCCATGGGCAAAACGGCCATCACGCTCAACCTGGCCCGCAACGTGGCCCAGCTCCACGGCATGCCGGTGTGCGTATTCAGCCTGGAGATGAGCAAGGAGCAGCTCACCTACCGCCTGCTCGCCATGGAAACCGGCATCGAAAGCGGGCGGCTGCGCACCGGCCGCCTGCAGCAGGAGGAGTGGCCGCTGCTGGGGCGCGGCATCGATGCCCTGGGCCAGATGCCGATCTACATCGACGACAAGCCCAATGCCGGGGTGCTGGAGATGCGCTCGCTCTGCCGGCGGCTGATGGCCGAAACCGGCAAGGAGCTCGGGCTGATCGTGATCGACTACCTCCAGTTGATGGAGGGAAACGGATCCGACAACCGGGTGCAGGAACTCTCACGGATCACCCGGGGCCTCAAGGGCATGGCCCGCGAACTCAACGTGCCGGTGGTGGCCCTCTCCCAGCTGAGCCGGGGCGTGGAATCGCGCACGAACAAGCGTCCGATGCTCTCCGACCTGCGGGAATCGGGCTCGATCGAGCAGGACGCCGACCTGGTGCTGATGATCTACCGCGACGAGTACTACAACCCCGATACGCCCGATCGCGGCATCACCGAGGTGATCGTGACCAAGCACCGCAACGGCCCGGTGGGCACCGTGAAACTGCTGTTCGAACCCCAGTTCACCCGCTTCCGCAACCTGGCCAGCCCCGGCGGCGTCTGAGAATCAGTCCATGCCCTTCAGCACCCCGCCCACCGAACACTTCGACGTGATCGTCGTGGGGGGCGGCCATGCGGGTTGTGAGGCGGCGGTTACGGCGGCGCGGCTGGGGCTGAGCACGGCCCTGTTCACACTCAACCTCGATCGGATCGCCTGGCAGCCCTGCAATCCGGCGGTGGGAGGACCGGCCAAGAGCCAGCTGGTGCATGAGGTGGATGCGCTAGGCGGCGTGATCGGCCGGCTGGCCGATGCCACGGCCCTGCAGAAACGGGTGCTCAACGCCAGCCGCGGCCCGGCCGTCTGGGCCCTGCGCGCCCAGACCGACAAGCGCCAGTACGCCCGTCAGATGCTGCAGCTGCTGCAGCACACCCCAAACCTGGCCCTGCGCGAGGCGATGGTGACGGGCCTGGAGGTGGAAGGCGATCCCGCCCGGGTGATCGGCATCCGCACCTACTTCGGCAGCACCTACGGCGCCGGCGCCGTGATCCTCACCGCCGGCACCTTCCTGGGCGGCCAGATCTGGGTGGGGAACCAATCGATGAGCGCTGGGCGGGCTGGTGAGCAGGCCGCTGAAGGCCTCACCGAAGCGCTGGTGGCCCTTGGCTTTCAGATGGGCCGGCTCAAAACAGGCACCCCGGCCCGGGTGGATCGGCGCAGCATCAACCTCGACCAACTGGAAGAGCAACCCAGCGACGCAGCGGATCGCTTCTTTTCCTTCGATCCGGCGGCCTGGGTGAGCGGTGAGCAGATGAGCTGCCACATCACCCGCACCACCGCCGCCACCCACCAGCTGATCCAAGGCAACCTGCACCTCACGCC
>CAIOXF010000148.1 GCA_903862155.1 uncultured cyanobacterium
ATGGAAGCACCGCTCTGGCCCTGGGCCAGCACCCCAGCCCGCAGGTTGGCGCCTTCACTGAGATGGACCGCCGTGAGGGCACACAGGGCTGCGGCCTGCCCCGAAGCGTTCTCGGCCGGCACCACTTGGAGCAGTTCCAGGCTGGCGCCGGGCTCCAGCAACAACACCAATTGCCGCGCCTCCAGGCCAGCGGAGCTGAGCCCGCGGGCCAGCACCAAGGGCTCGGCCACACAGCCGCTCACCCGCAGCGCCAGCACACCTCCATGGCTTTGGGCGATTGCCGCACGATTGAGCCGCACGGGCCAGTGCTGATCGCTGCCGGTGGCGCGCACCACCCGATCGAGGGCTTCAGCTGCAGCAGCCGGATCGAGCAGCTCCACCCCGGCAGGGAGCGTGAAGTCGCCGGCGTGCAGGGCGCCGGTGGCCAGCGACGGGCTGATGGCCGTGAGGGCCGAGAGATCGGTGAAGCGCCATTCCTCCACCCTGCGACCGGGCAGAGGGGCATCAGCCAGCTCCGCAAGCCAACCAGCCGTGCCGCTCAGGGCGGGCGCCGCCGCAGGTGCCGCCACCATCAGCCCACCTCCACCGGGGTGCGGCCGCCCTCCAGGCGGGCCAACTCCTGATCCACCCAGTCGTAACCGGTGCGCTCCAGCTCAAGGGCCAGCTCCTTGCCACCGGTGCGCAAGATCCGGCCAGCGGCCATCACGTGCACGTAATCCGGAGTGATCAGATCCAGCAGACGCTGGTAGTGGGTGATCAGCAGGGTGGCGTTGTCGGAGCTGGCCAGCTGATTCACACCGCCGGCCACGATGCGCAGGGCATCGATATCCAGGCCCGAGTCGGTTTCATCGAGGATCGCCACCAGCGGCTCCAGCAGGGCCATCTGCAGGATCTCGTTGCGCTTCTTCTCGCCACCGCTGAAGCCCTCATTCACGGAACGATCGAGGAACACCGGATCCATCTGAACTACCGCCAGGCGCTCGCGCACCAGATCCTCAAAAGCGAAGGTGTCGAGTTCCTCTTCACCGCGATGGGCGCGGCGTGCATTGGTGGCCACCCGCAGGAATTCCAGGTTGCTCACCCCGGGAATCTCCACCGGGTACTGGAAGCTCAGAAACACGCCACTACGGGCGCGGATTTCGGGATCGAGCTCCAGCAGGTTCTCTCCGTTGTACGTCACCGAACCGGCGGTCACGGTGTAGGCGGGATGGCCTGCCAGGATCTTGCTGAGGGTGCTCTTACCGCTGCCATTGCGGCCCATCACGGCGTGGATCTCGCCAGCACGGATGGTGAGGTTCACCCCCTTGAGGATGGTCTGATCGTCGACGCTGGCGTGCAGGTCGCGGATCTCAAGCAGCACCGGAGCGTCGGGACGAATCACGAAAGGGAAATGAACAAACGGTGAAAGAACTAAGCAATGGTTGGCTGTTCCGTAGGCTGGAACAGCCGTCTGGGCTCAACCCACGGAGCCCTCGAGCTTGAGCGCCAGGAGCTTGTCGGCCTCGGCGGCGAACTCCATCGGCAGCTGATTGAACACGTCGCGGCAGAAGCCGCTCACCATCATCGACACAGCTTCTTCGAAGCCGATGCCCCGGCTCTGCAGATAGAAGAGCTGATCCTCCGAAATGCGGCAGGTGCTGGCCTCGTGCTCCACAGCCGCGTCGGGCTGCTGGCTGCGGATGTAGGGATAGGTGTTGGCGGCGGCCTGATCGCCGATCAACATCGAATCACACTGGCTGTAGTTCTTCGCACCCACAGCCTTCGGGCCAATCTGCACAAGCCCGCGATAGCTGTTGGAGGAATGGCCGGCGCTGATCCCCTTGCTCACGATCGTGGAGCGGGTGCGGGGACCCACGTGCACCATTTTGGTGCCGGTGTCAGCCTGCTGCTTGTTGTTGGTGAGGGCTACGGAATAGAACTCACCCACCGAATCTGCGCCCTGCAGCACGCAGCTGGGGTATTTCCAGGTGATCGCTGAACCGGTTTCCACTTGGGTCCAGCTGATCTTGCTGCGGGCTCCGCGGCACTGGCCGCGCTTGGTCACGAAGTTGTAGATGCCGCCCTTGCCGTTCTCATCACCGGCATACCAGTTCTGCACAGTGGAATATTTGATGGAGGCATCATCGAGCGCGACCAGCTCCACCACCGCGGCATGGAGTTGATTGGTGTCAAACATCGGCGCGGTACAACCCTCGAGGTAACTCACCGAGGCAGCTTCTTCGGCCACGATCAAGGTGCGCTCAAACTGGCCCGTATCACCAGAGTTGATGCGAAAGTAGGTAGAAAGCTCCATCGGGCATTCCACCCCTTTGGGGATAAACACAAAGGAGCCGTCGCTGAACACCGCTGAGTTCAGGGCAGCGAAGTAGTTATCGTTGCTCGGCACCACGCTGCCGATATAGCGCTCGATCAACTCGGGATGCTCCTTCACCGCTTCGCTGATCGAGCAAAAGATCACGCCGTGCTCGGCCAGCTTTTCCTTGTAGGTGGTGGCGATCGACACGCTGTCGAACACCGCATCCACGGCCACATTCGACAGACGCTTCTGCTCGCTTAGGGGAATACCGAGCTTGTCGAAGGTTTCCAGCAGCTTGGGATCCACCTCATCGAGGCTGGCCTTCTTCTCCTGCTGCTTGGGTGCGGCGTAATAAATGATGTCTTGGTAGTCGATCCCGGGATAGCCAAGAGCCGCCCAATCGGGCTCCTGCATCTGGAGCCACTGGCGATAGGCGCGCAGGCGGAACTCCAGCAGGAACGCAGGCTCCTCTTTCTTGGCCGAGATCAGACGCACCACGT
Organism: uncultured cyanobacterium; assembly: GCA_903862155.1. Taxonomy (GTDB): domain Bacteria; phylum Cyanobacteriota; class Cyanobacteriia; order PCC-6307; family Cyanobiaceae; genus UBA5018. The sequence continues at coordinate 2,797 of CAIOXF010000148.1, forward strand.
CTTCACTGAGGCCTTTCGGGATCTTCTCGGTTTCGATATCGGTCACAAAGCCGTACTTGTACGGCTGTGACACCAGATCCCCAACAGTGGCGGTGCTGCTCATGGCCTAGGGAAAGAGGAGAGAAGGAATCACTGACCAGCCGTAGCGGCCTTGATCTCCTCCATGGAGATGGTCTGCTTGTTGCAGCGGAAGGGGTTGTCTTCGGTGAGGAAGAGCATGCAGTGGCACTCTTTGCGCTCACGCATAGGAACGCAGGGGCAGTTCCAAAAGGCCTGGGCCACCTCAGCTTCCTTGTCTTCGTAGTGACGACAGGGGCAGAGGGCACCGCCGAGCTCATCCTTATGACGGGCCAAACCCTCCAGCACCACGGCGGTGACGCCGGGGTCGCTGCAGAAATAGGTGCCGGTGCGCTGGGCGTAGGTCTCGGCGAACTTGCGGATCACCTCCAGGCTGTCGGAAGTGGTTGCGGCCTGGTTGGCGGCGGTGTCAGCCATGGATGGGGAATCCGTGAAAAGACGAACGAGCAGTGGAACCCGGTGCGCGGAACCCTTTACGAAACGCTTGGGTTTCCTTTTCCCGAACCCTAGGGCAGGGCTTTGGAGGCTGTGGGTTCGGGCCATTGTGCCCGGCTCAGGGAATGGGCCCGCGTGAACCTTCCCCACTTCCCGCTTGTGCGTGGCATGGTGGTGGCTGCAACAGCAAGTCCGGCGAAGCAACCAGCAACGATGAGTGCTACTGCCCTGCGCGCCAAGACCCAGGTCGGCGGGGCGTCGTCACCCACCCGTGACGCCGCACTTGCTCTGCTGCTCCGGCATGGCGAATGCACGGCCTCCGATCTGGCCAGCCAGCTGGGCGTATCCGTACAGGTGATGCGCCGCCACCTGCGCAGTCTGGAAGATGACGGCTTGGTGGAATCGAGCCCCAGCGCCGAAGGGCCGGGCCGCCCCAGCAATCATTGGCGCCTCACCAGCAAGGGCCAGAGCCGTTTCCCCGATGGCAGCGAGCACTTCGCCCTCGGGCTGATGGAATCGCTCGCCGGCGCCCTGCCGGCCGAAGCGGTGCACCAATTACTGGAGCAGCAGGCCCGAGAGAAGGCCACCGACTATCTGCGTCAGATCGGCGACGGCTCCCTGCATGAGCGGGTGCAGCGGCTGGTGGAACTGCGCCGCGCCGAAGGCTATGTGGCCGAGTGCGAACCCGACTCCAGCCAGAACCCCGGCGGCTGGGTGCTCAGCGAGTACCACTGCTCTGTGATGCGCATCGCCGAGCAGTTCCCCTGCGTGTGCGACCAGGAACTGCAGTTGATCCGCCACACCTTCCCAGACTGCACCGTGGAGCGTGTGCACTGGCGCCTGGAAAAAGGCCATTCCTGTGGCTTCCGGCTGATCCCCACCCAGGGATAGGAATCGCCCAGCCCATGCAGAGCCCCCTCAGCGAAGCCGAGCTGGCCGAGCTGGAATCCACCCTGTTGCCCGCCCTTGAGCGCCATCACCTGCGGCTGCTGGCCCACGGGCTGCGCACCCTCCAGTCGATCACTGGCAGGAAGGAAGGGGAACCGCCAGAGCGCGCCGTGATCGAAGCCTGGGCCCTGGAACAACCAGCCACTGCGGGGGATGCCGCCTTCGCCCAGGCCTTTGCCGGTCAGCTCCTATCGGCCGGCGAGCAGCTCACCGCCATCGCCCAGGCCAAGGGGTGCGGCGCCCTGGCCGTGGAACTGAACGACCTCGTGCACTGGGCCCAGGCCGAGGCCAACGCCAGGCTGGGCTGAGGGCGCCGTCCCGGTTAGCGCGCCACCAGGGCCACACCCGCCAGTGCCAACCCCGCCGCCGTGATTCCAAGCAAGCCAGGCCGGTCGCCCTCCAGGGGCGCCAGGGGCACCGCCATCACGGGGGCCGTGGCCAGCAGGGCCACCGCCAGCCCCCCGTTGAGCCGATCGAGCGCCAGTTGCTGCAGCACGATCCCGGCACTGGTGCCCAGCAGGGTGGCCACCAGCAACAGGGGCCAACGCCGCCGCCGCGGCCGGGGGCGCTGACTGGAGTGCGGCATCCGCCACAGCAAGGGCAGCAGCACCAGCGCGGCCGCCCCCAGCCGGATCGTGGCCGAATGCAGCGGCGAAAGCAGGGTGTCGCGCAGGGCAGCGCGGGCGAGCAGCGCCCCACCGCCACCGCAGAGCAGGGCCGCCAGCGCGCAGGCAAGTCCAAGCCCCTGCTGGCTCTCAAGGCCGCCCTGGCCCTCCGCAGGCTTCTGCCGCGCCACCAACAGCACCGCCAGGCTGATCAGGCCAATCCCCAACCACTGGCGTGGGGCCGGCACCTCCGCCAGCAGCACCGCCCCTGCTGCTGCTGTCACCGCAGGGCCTCCCGCATCGAAGGTGAGCGTGCGGCGAGTGCCCAAGCGGCGCAGGGCCGCGAAATAAAAGCTGTCGCCAAGGGCAATCCCCAGCACACCGCTGAGGAGAAACAGCAGCACAGGCCCCGCCGCCACCGGCCCCATCACGCCGAGCACCAGCAGGGCGGGCAACTGGAAGCCCAGGGCCACCAGGTTTTTGAGCAGATTGAGCTTGGCCGGCCCCAGGGAGGTGGGCAGCTGCCGCCACAGGGCGCTGGCGAGCGTCCAGCACAGGGCCGCCCCCAGGGCTGCCGCCACACCGTTCAGCTCCACCACCCCGGCCCGCGCCGCGCCTTGCGATCATCGCGGCAGCACCGCCCAGGCCGACCGCCGTGAGCCAGAGCATCGCCGACGCCATCAGCTTCTTCCGGCTCAGCTGCGGCCGCTGGCGCTCCCAGCGCAGCAGCCATCACCTGCTGCACCGCCGCGCTGAGGCCGGTGGCTCCTACATCCAGGTGGTGGAACTGGAGGCCAACGACCCGCGCCTGATCGCCGTGGCCGAACTGCACGGCGAGGATCCCGCCCGGCTGGTGGGTGGCTGCCGCGTCACATGGAACGCCTCGATGGCCTGGGACCAGGCCGGTGAAGCCCATGAGGGCGAGAGCGTGTTCGGCCTGATCCCCACCGATGAGCGGGGGCGCGAAGGGCTGCTGCTGCGCGACCGGGGCTACGCCGAAACCGCGCCAGTGGCCGGGCGCTTCGCCATGGATGAGCGCGACGGGCTGCTGCTCACCACCGGCTACGAAACGATGAACAGCCTGGAGCGCTTCAGCTTCGCCGGTCCCAACGTGCGGCTGCGCACCAGCACGGTGGAGGGGCTCTCCAACACGGCGTCGTTCTGCGTGGAGACCCGCATCCTCGAGGGGGAAACGGGCAGCACCACCGCCAGTGACAGCGAAAGCAGCGCGCCGCTCTCACCCCTGGGCTGGTGAGCTGTTGGTTGCAAACGTTACGGACTGTGAGCCCTCTCTCAGCCCGCCAGGAAGCACTCCAGACGCACTTCTACGATCCGCAGCGACGGATGCCGTAGTCGCGTGGCCCTGCCCCTCCTGAAGTACGCACCCACCACTCAGAACTCCCGTGTGGATCCTCTGCGTGTGGGCTCGGATGAGGACCCGAAGGCCGTATCCATGGACAAGGCCATGGATCGTGAAGACCAGAACTTCGTGATCGAAGCGGCCTACCGCCAGATTTTCTTCCACGCCTTCAAGGTCGACCGCGACCGCACCCTGGAGTCGCAGCTTCGCGACGGTCAGATCACCGTGCGCGACTTCATCCGCTCGCTCTGCCTGTCGGACACCTTCACCCGCAGCTTCTACAACCTCAACAGCAACTACAAGGTGTCCCGCCACCTTGTGGAGAAGCTGCTGGGGCGCACCACCCACGGCAAATCTGAAGAGATCGCCTGGTCGGCTGTGCTGATGACCCGCGGTGTGAAGGGGATGGTCGATGACATCCTCAACAGCCAGGAGTATCTGGACGCCTTCGGCTACGACACCGTGCCTTACCACCGCAACCGCGTGGTTGGCAGCCGTGACCTAGGCGAAACCCCCTTCAACATCACCAGCCCCCGCTACGACGAGTACTACCGCGGCATCCTGGGCTTCCCCCAGGTGGTGTACACCGGCACGGCAAAGGCCTACCCCGAGCGCGCCCGTCAACGCCGTGGTGGCTTCCCCGAGGACTACCTCCCCTGGGTGCGCACCATGCCCGCCATGCGTACCACCGGAGCCCCCGCCGGGAGCGTTGGTGGTGACTACCTCTCGAAGGTGCCCTATCGCAGCATCGGCCGCTGATCGGCTGATCCCCAAATTTCGATCGAAGAGGCGGCTCAAGGGCCGCCTTTTTGCTGCATGTGATCCCGCCACTTCTCCTGCAGCGCCTGTGTCCAATGCGACAGGCAGCGGTCAGTGGATGCTGACCACGGGAGCCAAGAGGCATCCGGATCGGGGAAAGTTGACCACAGTGATCCCAAGCGAAAGCGGAAGCCGTGAGTCAAGCCCTCTCTTCGTTGGCACGCATGACCATGCGTCAACTGCGCCAAGTGGCGAGCGACCTGGGCGTGTCTCTGTACAGCCGCAAATCGAAAGACGAACTGATGGCCGCCATCAGCCAGCGGCAGGACGAGCCTGAAGCCTGCCTGCGGGCGATCGAGGCCGAGATGAGCCCGGCCCCCAGACCAGCACCCACCACCAACGTGGTGTTCCTGCCCCGAGATCCCCAATGGGCCTATGTGTTCTGGGAGATCTCTGACACCGACCGCGACAGCGCCTTGGCCGCCGGTGCCAGCCAGCTCTGCCTGCGTGTAGCCGACGTGACTGGCCTGGCCGGCGGTGCCGCCCATCCCCACACCATGCAGGAGGTTGTGGTGGATAGCCATGCCACCGAGTGGTATCTGCCGGTGCCCCTCAGCGACCGCGACTACCGGGTTGAGCTCGGCTATCGCAAGGGCAGCGCCGGTGGCTGGATCTCCCTGGCCTTCTCTTCCGTGGCCCGGGTGCCTGCCCTCCACCCCAGCGAGCAGATCCTCGATCAGTTCGTGCCGTTCTCGCTGGAAACCATGCCCACGGCGCTGCCCACCCCCGTGGAGCCCGCCGATTCCGGCCTGCACGAGCGTCTCTATCAAACCGCCACATCCCGCTGGCGCCGGGTGGGCGGCCATGGCTCGGAAGCCTTCCACGAACTGGAAGACTCGGCCCTGATGATGGGGGAGCGCAGCGATTCGGGCGCCGGCATCTGGGCCAGTGGCCGCAATGAATCCGGCATCGGAGGGGTGGCCCCGCGTCAGCGCTCCTTCTGGCTCGTGGCCGACGCCGAGCTGATCGTGTACGGGGCCACCGATCCCTCAGCCCGCCTCACGATCGGCGGTGAGGAGGTGCCCCTCTCCGCCGATGGCACCTTCCGCATCCAGGTGCCCTTCCGCGACGGCGAGCAGCTCTATCCAATTGAGGCCGTCGCCGCCGACGGTGTCCAGAAGCGCAGCATCACGATGGAGTTCCGCCGCTCCACACCGCAAGACCACAGCAACCCGGCAGACCAGGCCAAAGCTGAGTGGTTCTGATGGACAAGCGTGGGGTCAAGGTGTTGGTGGCACTCACCCCGCTGGCGGGTGCCCTGGCCTTCCCCTTAGCGGTGCCCCTGGTTATGAAGCACATGGGCATCCCTGCAGCTGTGCTGACCGCCGTGGTGGTTGGCACAGTGTGGTTCATAGCGATGTTGCGAACCTCAGAGCTGCCCCAGCACTGAGCACTTCCGCAGCACTGAACAGGCACCTGTGGGAATCCTGAGGCTGGTGCTCTCGGGATTCGATGACCTGTGGTTGGCGATTACGGCTCATGGGCCCAGCCAGCCTGTTAGCCCTGGCGATCGCACTGGGATCCTGCCAGGGGAAAGCCGGCCTGACCGGTGCGCCACCCACGCCGGGCCCGCTACCACCGGGAATCACGGTGGTGTTCAACCACAACGACAACCAGCGCTACAAAAGCCCAATCAACGGGCAGTGGCGCCGTGGTGACAACCTCGAGGCCTTTCTTCTCAGGGGCATCGGTGAGGCCAGGCGCGAAATCCTGGTGGCGGTGCAGGAGCTCTCCCTGCCCCGGGTCGCCGAAGCTCTCGCCCAGCGTCACCGCGAAGGACTCACGGTGCGGGTGATCCTGGAAAACACCTACTCGGCCCCCTGGAGCCAGGAGCACCCCGCCGATCTGAGCCCTCACCAGCGCACCCGCCACAACCAGCTCGAAACCCTGGGCTGGGGTGATGCGGTGGCAATCCTGCAGCGCCAAGGGGTTCCCCTGATCGACGACACCGCCGATGGCAGTAAGGGCAGTGGTCTGATGCACAGCAAGTTTCTGGTGATCGACCGCCGCAGCGTGATCACCGGCTCAACGAACTTCACCCCCTCCTGCACCCACGGGGATCCGGATGATCCGCGCACCCGCGGCAATGTGAACCACCTGCTCCGTTTCGAGAGCCCGGCCCTAGCGGAGCTGTTCAGCGCCGAATTCAACCGGATGTGGGGCGATGGCCCAAGCGGCGCCCAAGACAGCCGCTTTGGGATCGC
>CAIOXF010000149.1 GCA_903862155.1 uncultured cyanobacterium
CAACCACCATCAAGACCTCAACCAGCGGGCTGCCGTGCTGCACCTGCTCACCGATGCCGCCGTGTCGTTGGCGGTGCTGGTGAGTGCGCTGCTCGTGGGTGCCACCGGCTGGCTGTGGCTCGATGCCGTGACCGCCATTGGTGTGGGCGGCGCCGTGGTCTGCAGTGCCCTGGGCTTGCTGCGGGAAGCCATTGCCCTGAACCTCGATGCCGCTCCCCGCCACGTGGATCTCAGCCGGGTGGAGACTGCGCTGGAGGCCCTGCCTGGGGTAGAGGCGATCGAGGAGCTGCACGTGTGGGGGCTGAGCACGTCGCGGACGGCGCTCACCGCCCATCTGCGCATCCAGCCCGAGCAGCTCGCCCGCCAGCAGCTCAGCCGTGATCAGCTGCTGGCCCTGGCCCGTGATGCCCTCGCGGAGCTCGGCATCCGCAAGTGCACCCTGCAGCTGGAGGCGGATGGCCCATCCGGGCCATGACCCGGATCAGCAGCACCATCAGAGGCGCTGGTCGAGCTGGCGGGAGAGCATCTCGGTGATGAGGTCGTTGATGGAGCGCCCCCTGCGGGCTGCCATCTGTTCCAAGTGGCTCAGCAGGGGCTCGCTCAGCTCCAGATCGATGCGCCGGGGGAATTTGGCGGGATCAAGGCGGTAGCGCTCCTCAGCATCGGAGCCCTCATTGGGGGCGGAATTCGAAGGACGCTCAGCCTCATCCACGCTTTTGCCCAAACACGGCCAGAAAATGTAACAGGTTTATCGTGGGGCTAAATCTTGTGATGTGCGCCAAGGTCGCAATCGGCTGATCGGGCTCCGTCGTGAAAGTTTTGGGGCGGTTTGGTGCCCTGGCTGGCTGGTGCATTTGAGCGTTGTTTCGGTATCACGAATGCAGGCGCATCGCTGGGTTGCCGGTAATTGGCGGTTCAATCCTGGGGCGGCCAAACCGCTATGGGGGGATGGCGCGGGAAACGGGGAACGGATCTCCAGGGCACCGGGTCCAAACAGCCGCTTCGGTGCTTCATGCGAGGGTTCAGCCGCCCACCGTTGACGGGGCTGCCATCTTCACGGCCGCTGGGGCACCTTGGTTGGTATGGCAATCTCCGTGTCTTCCGAGCCGAGCCTGGCGGCCTTCGGCTCGAGCCTCACCGCGATCACCCTGGCGGAGCTGGGGGACAAAACCTTTTTCATGGCGCTGATCCTGGCGGCGCGCCACAGGCCCCGCTATGTGTTTCTCGGGGCTTTCTGGGCCTTGGCCGCCGTCACGGTGCTGTCGCTGGGCCTGGGTTACGGCCTGCGGGAGCTGCTGCCCACCACCGTTGTGCCGTGGCTGGCGGCGGTGCTGTTTCTGAGCTTCGGCGTGAAGCTGCTGCTCGATGCCCAGGGGATGGCTGCTGATGGGGCCGACGAGGAGGAGAAGGAGGCGCAGGAGGCGGTGAATGAGGCCGAAAGTGGCCGCCGATTCAACTCCGCCTGGGCGGTGATCTGGGAGGCCTTTACCCTGGTGTTCATCGCCGAGCTGGGCGATCGCACCCAGTTCACCACCATCTTTCTGGCCACCGCGCCGGCCTTCACGTTTGCGGGCCTGCTGGCAGGCACCCTGGCCGGCCATGCCCTGGTTACGGGCCTGGCGGTGGGTGCCGGCAAGTGGATCGGCACCCGCATTAGCGAGAAGCTCCTCTACCGGCTCAGCGGCGGCCTGTTCATCGCCTTCGGGTTGTTTGCCTTGGGGCAGGCGCTGGTGCCCGTCAGCTGAGGCACACCACCAGGATCACGCAGCCGGTGAGCCGGCCGATAGTGCGGGCGGCGCAGCTGGCGCTTTCGTGGCTGGGGAAGGTCCAGGCGCGTTGGTGCTCGCTCACGCTGGTGAGGTGGTCATCCGGGCCCTCCACCACCAGATAGCCGCTGTCGCCTTGCCGGCAGAGGGCGAAACGCTCCATGGCCATGGCGCTGCGCAGCAAGGGGGTAGATCAGCGATAGCAGCGGCGGCCGGCTCACCTGCGGGGCGCACATCACTCGTTGCCAATCCCGTGAAGAACCATGGGTGATGGTGAATGGCCCTTAACGCTTCGGCTTGCGGTGGTAATCCGGTTCGGGGTTTGTGGCCTTCAGGGCGATCACGCTGCTGAGCCCCATCCCGGCGATGGCGCCGGCCAGGCCGAAGGTGAACAGCTGCCAGCCGAAGCGATGGGGCGGAATCTGCACCGGCGTGTTGAGGATGGCCAGATGCAGCAGCAGGGCCACGGCCACCCCGGTGAGGGCACCGGCAACCGTGGCCCGCAGCACCAGGCGGATCACCCCTGGGCCTCCTGGGTGCGCACTTCCTGGGTGGAAGCCGGGCCGCCCAGCCACTGCTTCATCACCACGTAGAACACCGGCACCACGTAGAGCGAGAGCACGGTGGCCACCAGCAGGCCACCGAACACCACCGTGCCCAGCGAGGTTTGGCTGCGGGCGCCGGCACCGTTGGCCAGCACCAGAGGCAGGAAGCCAAACAGCGAGGAGATGGCGGTCATGATGATCGGCCGCAGGCGCGACTGGGCCGCATCGCGCGCGGCCTCCAGGGCCGTGGCCCCCTCGCCCATGCGCTGGTTGGCGAGATCCACGATGAGGATGCCGTTTTTGGCCGCCAGGCCGATCAGCATCACCAGCCCCACCTGGGCGTAGATGTTCAGCACCTCGCCGCGCAGGCTCAGGAACACCAGAGCCCCGAGCATGGCGGTGGGCACCGTCATCAGGATGATCAGCGGGTCGCTGACGCTCTCGTACTGCCCCGCCAGCACCAGGTACACCACCAGGATTCCCAGGGCGAAGATCACGATCGCCAGGGCGCCGGCCTTCACTTCTTCGCGGGAGAGGCCTGTCCAGTCGTAGCTGATGCCATTCACGCTGAGGCGATCGAACACCTCGCGCATGGCGTTGATCGCCTGGCCGGAGCTGAAGCCCGGCGCCGCCTGGCCCTCCACCTTGATTGAGCGGTAGAGGTTGAAGTGCGGGATCACCGAGGGGCCGGTCACCGGCGTGATTGTGATGAACTCAGCCAGGGGCACGGGCTCACCCTTGGCGTTGGGCACCACCAGTTCCTCCAGCCGCTGCGGGGTGGCGCGGAAGGGCCCATCGGCCTGCACGTACACCCGCCGCACCTTGCCCTCCTGGAAGGTGTCGTTCACGTAGGCGCCGCCGAAGTTGAGGCTCAGGGCCTGCATGGCCTGGGCGTAGTCGATGCCGAGCGACGCCAAACGGGCCCGGTCCACTGTGATGCGCAGCTGGGGCGCCTCCGGGCTGAATTGGGTGAACACCCGCTCCAGGGCAGGATTGGCGTTGGCCTGCTGGATCAGCTGCCCCGCAGCCCCGAAGAACTGGGGCAAATCCAGGGCGCCGCCGCTGCGGTTGAGCATCTGGAACTCAAAGCCCCCGGCATTGCCGTAGCCGGGAATCGACGGGGGCATGATCGTGATCACCCGGCCTTCCCGCAGCGCCGCGAACTTGCGGTTGAGCCGCGCCACGATCGCCTCCATCGATTGGTCGGGGCTGGTGCGCTCACTCCAGTTGGTGGTGCCGAAGAAGAACAGGCCGCGGTTGGGGGCATTGCCATCGAGGCTGGCGCCGCTGAACAGGGCGGCGGCCCGGATTGAGGGTTCCTCCCGCAGGATCGCCGCCACCTTTTTGTTGAGGGCGCTGGTGCTCTGGTCGGAAGTGCCATCGGGGGCCTGCACGATGCCGATCGCGTAGCCCTGGTCTTCCACCGGCACGAAGCCCGAGGGGATGGCGTTGAAGGCCACGGCCGTGAGGGCGATGCCGCCGGCCAGGCCTGCCATCACCAGGCGCCGGTGGCTCAGCACCCAGTTGAGTCCGCCGGCGTAGCCCCGCTCGGCGCGGGCGTAGGCCCCGTTGAACCAGCGGAAGATCGGCGGGGTGAACCAGCCCAGCGCGGTGCCGATGCCGGCAAAGAGCACCACCACCACCGGGTTCCGTCCGCCGCCTGCGCTCATCAATGCGCCATAGATCCCGCCCAGCACCAGGCCGCTGATCGCGTAGGTGCGGCGGCCCGGTTCGCCGCCATCACGCGCCAACAGCAGCGCCGAGAGCATCGGCGAGAAGGTGAGCGCGTTGAAGGTGGAAATCGCGATCGCGAAGATGATCGTGGCCGCGAACTGTTTGTAGATCGTGCCGGTGGCGCCTGGAAAGAACAGCACCGGCAGGAACACCGCGAACAGCACCAGGGAGGTGGCCAGCACCGCCCCGAACAGCTCATCCATCGTGGCCTCGGCCGCCTGCAGCGCCGTGAGTCCTTCGGCCCTGCGGCTGGCGGTGCCCTCGATCACGGTGATCGCGTCATCTACCACCAGGCCGGTGGCGAGCACCAGGCCAAACAGGGTGAGCTGGTTGAGGCTGAAGCCGAAGGCCTTCACGAAGGCGAAGGTGCCCACCAGGGCCACCGGGATCGCGATCGCCGGCACCAGGGTGGCCTTCCAGTCTTGGAGGAACAGAAACAGGATCAGCACCACCAGCACCACCGCATCCCGCAGCGAGTTGGTTACGCCCTGGATCGAGGCGCTGATGAACTCGGTCACGTCGTAGATGCGCTCGAGCTTCATGCCCGGCGGCAGGGTGGCCTGGAACTCCTCCAGCACCTGCTTCACCCCATCCGACACCTCCAGGGCATTGCTGCCACTGAGCTGATACACGGCGATGCCCACCGACGGCACGCTGCGGATATCGGTGGCGTTGATGTCGTAGGTCTCGCCGCCCAGCGTCACGCGGCCCACATCCTTCAGCCGCACCAGGCCGCCATCGGCGGTGTTGCGCAGCACCAGGTTTTCAAAGTCGTTGTTGCGCAGCAACCGGCCCTGCAGCTGCACGGTGAAGGTGTAGGGCTGACCCGCCGGAGCCGGTGCGCCGCCCACCCGGCCGGCGGGCACGAGCCGGTTCTGGCTCTGCAGGGCCGCGACCACATCACTGGCGGTGAGGTTGGCCTGAGTGAGGCGGTCGGGGTCGAGCCAGAGGCGCACCGCCAGCTTGCGCTGGCCGAAGTAGGTCACTTCGCCCACACCCCGCACCCGCTTGAGCTGGTCGGTGAGGCCCTGATCCAGCAGCCCGCTCAGCGTCTCGGCGCTGTAGGGGTTGGCGGGATCGGTGCTCACCAGGTTGTAAACGAGCAGGATCGAGTTCGAGGCCTTGCTCACCGTGACGCCTGACTGGCGCACCTCGGCCGGCAGCTGGGGTTCGGCAAGCGACACCCGGTTCTGCACGTTCACCTGGTTGATGTCGCCGTCGGTGCCGCTGGCGAACGACACGGTGATGGCGCTGGTGCCGTCGGCGGCGCTGGTGGAGGTGATGAACTCCATGTTCTCCACCCCGTTGATCTGCTGCTCGAGCACGGAGGTCACGCCCTCCTCCACGCTCACCGCATCGGCTCCCGTGTAGCGCGCGCTCACCTTCACGGTGGGGGGCGCGATGTCGGGCAGGTTTTCGATCGGCAGGATCGGCAATGCGATCAGGCCGGCAATCACGATCAGCAGGCTGCACACCGTGGTGAGCACCGGCCGAACGATGAAGTTGTTCGAGGCCGACATGCTTCAGCGCACCCCGCTGTTGGCCGGCTGCACCGGCAGCCCATGCCGCAGGTTGAGCAGGTTGCTGGTGATTACGGCTGCACCCGGCGTGAGGCCGCTCAGCACCGGGTAGCGGCCGTTCTGGAGCTGCCCCAGCGTCACTCGGGTCTGCAGGGCGAAGCGGGTGCCAGGCGGCAGTTTGCGCAGCCGATCCAGCCGCGCCTGGCCGGGTTCCCGTTCCAGCTCGGCCAGCGTTCCCAGCCGATACACGTAGCTCTGCCCCGACGACTGGGTGACTGCCCCCACGGGGACTGAGAGCAGGTTGCGCTGATCGAGCACCACCCGGGTGCGCACCCGCAGGCCGTTGCGCAGGGCCCCATCGGTGTTGTCGAAGCCCGCCTTCACCAGCAGCACCTGGCTGCCGGCCTTCACGCTGGGGTCGATCGAATCCACCACGCCCCGGGCCAGGGGGTTGCTGGTGCCGGGATCTTCCAGGATCACGCTGAGCCCGGGGCGCAGGCGGTTGCGCACGCTGGCCGGCACCTCGATGCGGGCCATCAGCACGCCGTTGCGGATCACGGTGGTGAACGGATCGCCGGCGCGGATCACATCGCCGAGCTTCACCTTCACATCACCGATCACCCCGCCGATGGGGGAGCGCAGATCCTTGTAGGCGAGATCCGCTTCGGTGGCCTTCAGGGCTGCCGTGGCCTCCACATAGTTCTGGCGCAGCTCATCGCGCTGGATCACGCTGGCTGCCCCCACCCGCGCCAGGAACTCAAAGCGGCGATAGTTGAGTTCGTTCTTGGCCCGGGCTGCCCGCAGGCTCGTCACCTGGGCCTGCAGCTGGGCCTGATCGAGCACCACCAACAGCTGGCCCGGTTTCACCCGATCGCCCTGGCGGATGCGCAGCTCCTGGATGCGGCCGCCCGCCTGGGCTGCCAGTTGCACCGCTTCCTCCGCATCGAGGGTGCTGATCGTGGCCACCTCCTCGGCAAAGGGCGTGGCCTGGGCCGGCGTCACGTCGACCGGTAGCGGACCGCGCTGGGCGTCTTCGCTGCCGCGGCAGGCCCCCAGCAATCCCGCCAGCACAAGAGCAGAGAGGGCCAGGCGGCGCCCGGAATGCATCGCAGCAGCACGTGGTGCGCCCTGTATAGGCGCCTTTTCCCTGGCTGGCACGGTGGTTGCGCGCCAGATTCGGGAGCACCGTGTGCCGCAACCCGCGCCCATGCGCCAACTTCGCCAGCTGGTTGTGGCGCTGCTGCTGGGCCTGCTGTTGGCTGCCGGCCCCCACGCCCTGGCGGCCGGCTCCGGCGGCGCGGGCCTGAGCCTCAGCAGCACTTCCCTTGGCAGTGATCTGATCAAGGGCGTCACCAAGTCGCCAGAGGTGTTGAGCGATGAGCGCTCCGCCGTGTCGGCGGGGAGCTTCAGCGTGGGCAAGGTGCGGGTGCTGGGCGTGCCGGTGATCGCCGTGGCGGTGCCGGTGCTCAAGGGCTCCGAGGGCCTTGATGCCCAGGCCAGGGCGCGGCTGATTGAGGGCAACCTGCGGCTGCTCTACGCCCCGGAGGTGTTCTGCAGCCAAACCGAGCAGCTCAGTGAACTCTTGCTCGAGCAGCAGTCGCCGGGCTCAGCGGCCGGAGTGTGCCGCAGCGATCCCTGGGGGATCGGCAACGACGCCAGTGCCCTGCGCATCACCACCCGCCTCAGCGACAACGGCCAGCCGGTGCTCGAAGCCCTGCTGCCCGGCCGCGACAAGCCCCTGCCGCTGCTCACGGTGACCGATGCCGACGCCCAATTGCACGGCCGGCCCCCGGTTCAGCTGGCGGAGCGTTGGGCCGACCTGCTGCAGCGGCGGTTGCGCCATGCCCGCAGCGAGCTGGAGCCCGGCAGTGTGTTTGCGCGGCTGCGGCGCCTGGTGCTGCTGGAAGCCCTGGTGTTTGCGGTGCTGGTGCTGCTGGTGTGGAGCTGGTCGCGCACCCGCTGCTGGCTGAAGCGGCTGCTGGAGGAACAGCTGGATCATCCCAGCTCCGCCCTGAACCTGCGGGTGCAGCTGGTGATGGTGCTGCGCCGGGGCCTATTCCTCAGCGTGCTGGTGGGGGTGATGGTGATGGTGGCACTGGCCGTGATGGCGGTGCCGGGCCAGCTCACCCTGGGCCTCACCCTGCTGCAGCAGCCCGGCCGCGCGTTGCTCAAGGTGATCGCCATCGGCCTGGTGCTGGTGGCGAGCCGCATGCTCGTGGCCCTGCTGCTGCGCCAATGGGCCACCGATGCCCAGGTGCCGCTGGAGGAGCGTGCCCGCAGGGAGCAGCGCTACCGCAGCCTTCACCACATCCTCAATCGCTTGATTGAGTTGGCGGGGATCGTGATCGTGGCGCTCTGGATCCTGGTGGATGTGCCGGGCGTGCGCGGACTCTCCAGCCAGGTGCTGCTGGTGGGCGGCGCCCTGCTCGGTGCCCTGGCGATCGTGTTTCAGGGCCTGCTGCGGGATTTCGTGGCGGGCCTGGTGGTGCTCCTGGAAGACCGCTACGCCATCGGCGACTGGATTGAGCTCGATGGGGAGGAGGGTGACGTGCTGGATGTGGGGGTGTTGAGCAGCCAGTTGCGCACCCTCGATCAGCGGGTGGTGGTGGTGCAGCACTCCGCGGCCCAGCAGGTGGTGAACCACACCAAGATCCGCAGCGGCACGGTGGTGCGGGTGTCGCTGGCCCATCCCGTGCGCTCCATCCCGGAAGCGCTCGGGGTGGTTCAGAGCGTGCTGGATGGGCTCCTGGCCGATCCTGCCTGGGGGCCGCTGCTGCTGGAGCCGCCCCAGCTGCTGGGAGTGCAGGACCTGCTGCCCAGCGGCGTGGTGCTGAGCATGCAGCTGATCACCGAGGCCGGTTGTCAGTGGCGGGTGCGCCGCGAGTTGCTGCGGCGCGTGGCCGATGCCCTGCAGGCCTCTGCTATTCCACTGGCCCACTGGCCCGAGTTGGCCTTCACGGCCCAATCCACCGCTGGCTCGTAAGGTTCGGCCAGCGAGATCCACTGGTCGTGCTGAAGGACGAGACGAGCCGCGCCGACGAACTCAAGACCCTGGGCTGGTCGGCCGAGGACGTGCGTCGTTACGAGGAGCTCTGGGAGTACCGCCACCGCTGGGGCGCGATCAACCTGGAGCGCGATGACCGCCTGTTCCTGCGTAAGGCCGAAGCTGCCCTGCCCAAGCGCCTGAGCGGTAAGGCCGCCATGCGCAAGACGATCAAGGAGAAAACCCTCTACCGCTGGCTGGCTGCGTTCCACGAGGCCATGGGTCAGGTGGAAGGGCTGCAGGAGGGCGAGGTGGGCGCCTGGACGATCGTGATCGAGGAGGAGCTGCGCGCCCTCGAGTACTACGAGCCGGTGCTGGGCCTGCCCGACACCCTCAAGGCCAAGGCTTTCGGGCCGGTGCGTGAGCAGCTGGTGGCCGTGGCCGCCGCCGATGGCCGCAACCTGGAGTTCGATTTCCTTGGCGCCCTGGCCCGCTTCCAGGAGCAGGGCAACAAGGGCTGGAAGCCCCTGCGCGAAACAGCAGACACCACCTACCCCGTGCTACCAGCCGCTGCTGCTGCCGAGTTCCGCGCCAAGGCCCGCACCGAACTGGTGGCCCTCACCCGCGCCACCTATCCCTCCCTGGCGGAGACGGACAAGCCAGAGCCGGCAGACGATTGGCAGCCCGCCGCTTAAGCGCATCGGCCACCAGGGCTGCGCTTGCCGCCAGCACGCAGCCCATCAAATAGTCGAGCCAGCGGTTGGGGATGTACCAGGCCACCAGCGGTCCGTAGCCCACGAAGGCCACACCGCTGGAGATCAGGGCCGTGCGCAGGTACGTGTCGAGCCCCAGGGCTGTCACC
>CAIOXF010000150.1 GCA_903862155.1 uncultured cyanobacterium
ACCTGAGCTGGCCTGGGAGCCCCGTGCATGTGATGGGTGGCCTCAGCGCCCTTCAGATCGGACCTGCGGCCAGGAATCTCTTTGGCGGGCGAGAGGCAGCTCACCGGATCTGCCGCTCTGTGATCAAGCGCTGATCACTTCTCCAAGAATCTCGTTCTGGAGGATTCAGCCCGCCGGCAAGATGAACGTTGAGCGATTGCTCCACTGTTTGATCGCTGCTGAGTTTCAAGAGCTGCCTAGAGATCGAACTGATTGCCGATGCCCATGACTCGATGAACCCATCAGCGTGGGGTTGTGATCACAAAAAACCGGGGGAAGCCCCCCGGCAACCACTGGCTCATACCACCGACACGGTGCCGATGCGCTGGGCCGAGAGCTTGCGGGCCAGCTGGTGCGCCAGCTCCGCCGGCAGGAAGCGGGGCTTTTGCACCGGCTTACCGCGGCGGCCATACAAGACGGTGAGGCGCTCGGCATCGGCGGCCTTGATCCCACCGGGATAGCAGTGCACCACCAGCTGGCGGATCTCCACAGACGCCGGTGAGCAGAGGAAAGAAGAAGCCATCACAGAGAAGGCGAGGAACGCCTCCCGTCAGGGCGCCGCCGGCGGAGCAGGCTTGCTCTGACCTCGCCCCGGTGATTGCGGCCGTTTGTCCTGATCACCCTGGTGCTGCTGTGGTTCGTCCGCTGGCTACAGCTGCTCAACCCGGGCATGGCCCGGTGAAAACAGAAACGTCTCCGCATTGATGCGATGCACATGGCCATCGATGGCCGCCATGCCGCCGCAGGCGAAGCCGATCAGCCGCTGGGCCATACCCTCGTCTGCATTGGCGGTTTGGAGTACCACGGTCTGGTTGTCGCGCACTGCCTCGATGATCTGCTGAGCCTCCTCCAGCCGGCGCGGCGCCATCAATAGCAGCTGCGGACTGCTGGGCTCCAACTCGGCTGCCGTTTCCAGGGCGGAAACGAAAGCGGGGGGCAGGTCGTCCCTGAGGGTTCACCGTGCCGCCCTAAGCACCTGATGGCAAGGAAGCCGGTCAGCTGCCGCTGGCTGCGCTACTGCAGACCTGCAGCAAGCGCTGCAGCCGCAGCTGCAGCAAGTCTTCTGTGCGGAACTGATCCAGCTCGGCATGCCACCAGAAGCGCTGCAGCTGACCAGCCTGCAGCAGCAGCCCACTCACCTGGCCGGTGCGGCTGTGCCACTGCCAGTGAACCAGGCTCACGGCGGTGACGCCCAAGCGCTGCTGGAGCTCCTGCTCCAGGGCTACCGCCACAAAGCGCGGCCGGAGCCGATCGCAGGCCTGACCCTGTAGATGGGGAGTGGCGGGCTGGGGCAGGGCGAGCACCCAGCAGCGGAGTCGCTCCAGCCAATCCTCAGCTGCCTGGCCCATGGGACGGAGTGCTGGAACTGCCTGCATGGACGCCGCTGCGGTTGCTTCAGGTTGACCATGAGCAGGAGCAACCGCCAACAGCGGCTTAACAATTGATCTGGAGCGGATCTGCTGTTCAGAGGACAGGGTTCCTGGCCCTGGAACCTCAAACCAGCTCAGCCCCAGCTGGGCTGGGCTTTGGTCGCGGTGGTGTCGCGGCGGAACAGCCCGTCGAGGTAGTGGCTTGATACGGCACGGCTCTGGCAGCCGTGCTGAAACAGGAACTCCGCCAGTGCGGACTGCATCAGGCGGTACTGGTCCCACTGAGGGTGATCGGCAATGAAGCCGGTCATGGCCCGGTGGAGATCTTCAGGGAACTCGTTCTCGACGCTCACGTAGGCGGGGGCGTGGTCGGGGACCTGGCTCATGCGGCGCAAGCGGCGGACACACCCATCAGGCCACGGGGAGTCGGCAAACGTCAAAAGAGCAGTCTCATTCCGATATTGCCGTGTCGCCCATTGAAATCTCAGTCGCGGCCGAGGGTTCACGCGGCTCGATCCGCTCGCTAAGGCGCGACACCATCAAGGAAAGCTCCAGGTCAAGGGGAAGGGTCGATTTCCCCGATTGCCGCCAGCCAATGCCGGCTGCTGGATGGGTCTTGCCCTGAACACCTGTGGAAAACCACCTGTTTTCTTCGGGAAAGCTGCTGAAACGGTGGGAAAAGGTCATTGCTCAGCGCTGCTGATCGCCCACAGCGGTTCCATCGCGAAACTCGATCAGCAATGCCAATCCAGTCTTCGATCCCCTTGACCCTGCCCCGGAGCTGGCTCAGTTGGCGCTGATCCCGTTGCAGCGCACCACCTGTAGGTGGGGAATGCATTCCGCCAAGCCGCCCAGAATCAGCTGGATCGCAGAGCGGCTGAGAGGAGCCCCGCTGGCCATGGGTTCACGGCTCAGCAGCTCCAGCGATGCCAGCACCGGCTCGCCGTGTTGGTTCGGTGGGCTCCAGCTGATCACCAGCCTCACCTTCACCCCCAGCTTCGCGGTGCCGGTGGTGGCCCCCACCTGCAGCCGCCCGGCCTGCTCCACCTCCAGACCCATCGCCAGCAGTGCCTGGGTCAGCGCCCCACTGATTCCGCCGGGAGCCTCACCGGCCAGCTGGGCCGGGATGGCGATCGCAGCGGTGTAGCGGGCCATGGGACACCGGCTTCAGGCGCAACCTTGCCAGAAGCGCCGGGTCTGCAGCGACTTCATGGGATACATGGTTTGCAGGCTCTGTTGCCGTGACAGCAACTCCTGCCAGGCATCGAGCGCGAGGGGATCCGCTCATGTGATGGCCACGACGCGATTGCGGCCACCGCTCTTGGCGGCATACATCGCCTGATCTGCATGATCGAGGAATGCATCGGTGGTTTCGCCGGCGTTGTGCAGGTACACGCCAATCGACAGCGTGGCCGTGATGGTTTTGTCTTGCCAGCTGATGGGTTCGGCCACGGCCAGCCGCAGCTTCTCGCCGATCAAGCAGGCGGCGCGCTCGGTCTGAACCCCTTCCAGGAGCACCAGAAATTCATCACCGCCTTAGCGGCCTCATCCTGATCGAGGCAGCCACCTACGAAAGCCGCCTGTACCAACGAAGGGGGGCAAGTCAGCACCGCATAGGAACAAAAACCGAGGTATTCACCTCGGCTCAACCGTTCAATGACGGCTGGCAGCTTGCGCTGCGGGCAGCCACTGGCCACGCCGCTGAATGCTCAGGGTGAGTCATCAGCAGAGCAATCGGAGATGCTGCGCTCAAGGATGGAAATGGCCGGCTTCTCGATTGAACAACCCTCAGCCCGGGCAAAGGCAATCAGCTTCTGATGAAGCTCCGGGGGAATCAGAACCGAGACGAACCGTGTGCTGATAGGCAGCAAAGGCACATCCACCTCATGGACCTGGCCAG
>CAIOXF010000151.1 GCA_903862155.1 uncultured cyanobacterium
CACCCATGACCTTCGCGAAGAAGGCCCTGATTTTCGGCACCCTGGCGGCCCTCGGCGCCGGTGCCACCGCTTCTGCCCAAGGCACCCTCAGCGGTGCTGGCGCTTCCTTCCCGGCTCCCTTCTATCAGCGCGCTTTTGCTGGCCTGGCGCGCCAGGGTGTGCAGGTGAACTACCAGTCGGTTGGTTCCGGTGCCGGTGTCCGTCAGTTCATCGCTGGTTCCGTGGATTTCGGTGCCACCGATGAGCCCCTGAAGGCTTCCGATTTCAGCAAGGGTGCTGCCGGCAAGCGTGGTGTGGTGCAGTTTCCCGCCGTGGGCGGCACCATTGCCCTGGCTTACAACAAGGCTGATTGCAAGAATCTGCGCCTTACCCAGAAGCAGGCTGTCGAGATCTTCCTGGGCAAGATCACTAGCTGGGATCAGCTCAAGTGCGGTAAGGGCAAGCTCACCGTGGCCCACCGTTCCGACGGTTCCGGCACTACCTTCGCCTTCACCAATTCCCTGAGTGCCTTTTCCTCCGAGTGGAAGAGCAAGGTGGGTGAGGGTAAGAGCGTGAAGTGGCCCGTGGGCATTGGCGGTAAGGGCAATGAGGGTGTGGCTGGTCTGATCCAGAACACCCCCGGTGCCATCGGCTATCTGAACCAGAGCTTTGTGCGCGGCAACATCCGCGCCGCTGCCCTGCAGAACAAGGCCGGCAAGTTTGTGATGCCCACCCTCAAGGGTGGTGCCGCCGCTCTCAACAACATCACCCTCGACGCCAACCTGGCGGGTGAAGATCCCAACCCCGCGGGTGCCGAGAGCTACCCCATCTCCACCCTCACGTGGATCTTGGCCTACAAGGAGGGCAATGGCATGAAAGCCGGCACCATCCGCAAGGCCATGATGTACCTCCTCGGCCCCGGCCAGAACGTGGCGGATGAGCTGGGTTATGTGCCCCTCAAGGGCAGCATCCTCAAGCAGGCCAAGGCTGCTGTGGGTCGCATCGGCGCTTGATCCCTCAGATCAGAGGCAGGGGGGGAGCTTCGGCTCCCCTTTTTTGTTGCCTTCCTGTGCACGCGATGGCTTGGGGCTGGGTAATCACCAGCACCTTCCATTCAGCAAGTTGCTGCATAGGCTCCTCCCGCCCGTTTGTTGATCCAACCCATGGGGGCGGCGCTCTGGCGAGCCTGCGGGCCGGTGGCGATTCCCCTGTTGCTGCTGTCGGTGGCCGTACTCACGGTGACCCTCGATCGGGCGGCGTTCTGGTGGCGTTGGTGGCGTAACGAGCTGGCCGCGGTGATGCGGAACCCCTCACGCCTCGATGGGCTGCGCCGGCAGATGGCCTGGGGCGAGCCTGTGTTGCAGGCCGCCGTGCTGTTGGCACCGCTGCTGGGCCTGGTGGGCACGGTGAACGGCCTGATGGGGGTGCTGCGCAGCCTCGGATCCCAACTGCTTCTGCCGCCCCAGGCCCCCCTGGCCGGTTACGGCGAGGTGTTGGTGAGCACCCTGATCGGCCTGCAGATCACGGTGGTGGCCACCACGGTGTTGTTGATCAACCGCGGTGTGCGCCGCTGGCAGTGCCAGCGGTTGCGGCAGGAGCTACGCCGATGACGGCAGGTCTGCCTTTGATCGCACCGTTGGTGGCTGCCACCCTCGTGGTGCTCACGGCCGTGGCCGGCTTGCCAGCCCTGCTGCTCGCCAGCCGCCAAGCCCAGCCGCGCAACCCGCCGCCAGGCCCCGAAACGGCCGCGCCGGTTCAGTTGGTGCTGGGCGGCACCGGGCGCTGGTTTCTCAATGGCCAGCCCATTGCCGAAGACGCCCTGGGCCGCATGCTGCGCCAGCCCCGGCTGGCCCAGGCACCCCTGCGCCTTCAGGCCAGTGGCCGCCTTCCAGCCGCTGCTGTGAGCCGTGCCATGGCCTGGTTGCGCCGCCAGTCGGGCAGGCCGGTGAATCTGGATCTCCCGCTGGCGGGCCCATGAATCGCTTCGCTTCCTGGGGTTGGAGTGCGGTGGCCGTAGCCATCTGCGGCCTGGCTGCGGGTGTGTTGCTGATCCCCCAGCGCCTGGTGCAGCGCCCCATGGCCCATGGCGTGATTGCTGTGCATCTGGAGTCCGGTGGTGGGCTGCGCCTCTGGCACCAGCCGATCACGGCCTCGGATCTTGGGGGCGTGCTGGCCGCCGCCGCCCGCCGGCAACCCCCGCCAACCCTGCGGCTCGTGCCCGATCCCCAGGTGCCCTGGGCCGAGGTGCGCCAGGCGCTGGAGCTGTTTCACCGAGGAACCCTCCCCCTTGAACTTCAGCTTCCCGTTCCCTCCGCCGGCACCTGATCAGTCCGCCTGGCGCCGCCTCTGGCC
>CAIOXF010000152.1 GCA_903862155.1 uncultured cyanobacterium
GTGCGGTTGAACGCCTCCACCACCAGATCCACCCGCTTGTAGGGCACCAGGCGGCACAAGCTCACGTAGGCATCGCCGCGGGGCTGGTTCCAGCGGAATCGATCCACCTCAACGGGCGGATGGATCACCGCTGCCGTCCGACGCCAGCAGCGCCAGATGCGCGAGGCCGTGAAGCGCGAATTGGCCACCAGCACGTCCACCCGAGTGCTGCTGAGCTGGTCCCACTGGCGCAGCCGGTGGAGCTGCCAGCGGATCAGGGGACCAACGGGGGACCGCGCCAGGGCAGAGCTGGCCAGGTAAGCGTGCATCTGGTCCCAGGCGTAACGCACGGGGGTGTGCACGTAGCTCACGTGCAGCTGATCGGGCCCGGTGATCACCCCTTTGGCCACCAGGTGGTTGCTGCTGAGCACCAGGGGATAGGCGCCCACATCGAGCTGTTCGATCGCCAGGGGCAGCAGGGGCAGGTACTGCTGCACATGGCTCACCCCCCAGGGCAACCGCTGGATGAAGGAGGTGCGGATGGAGCGTCCCTCCAGCCAGCTGCCCGGGCGATGGCTTTCCCCATCCACCAGGGAGAAGAGGTCGGCCTGGATCGACCGCTCGCCGCAGAGCCGATCGAGCTGGTGCACCACCAGCTCCGCCCCACCAGTGGAACGGGGCGTGAACCACTCGTGCACGAGGGCGAGGCGCTGGGGAAGCGGTGCCATGGCCCGCACCGTAGAGGCGCCGCGCGTAAATCAAGAAAACTCTCAGCACGTTGCCGGCCTGGGCCACCGCCCCGATGCTGCGGGCACCCACTGGGAGCCATGGCGATCCGCGAACTTCTGGAAGAAGCGCTGCTGGAGCCAGAGATTGGCCACACCCCACGCTTCCGCTGGCATGCAACGCCGGTGGGAATCGCGGCGCTCTGGAATGCCGGCCAGGCTCCGCCTGCCCCCCCTTACGACGACGCCCTCAAGGAGGGATTGCAGGTGGGCCTGGATCTCAGCCGCGAGGAGCGGGAGTTTCATCAGCTGAGCTCGGGGCTGGTGCTGCTGTTCCACTCCTGAACACCAGCCGCCATTCGTGCAGGGTCCAGCGCACACAGCCATGCTGGATCAGGGGATCACCCTGTACGAGTGCCTCGGCGTCCTGCATGGAAGCGGCTTGAAAGAGCAGCATGCCGCCGGCACCATGGCCGTTCTGCCCCTTGCGATCGCCCCAGTAGCCACTGGAGGGCTGGTGTCCACAGGCCTCAAGCGTGCGCAGCCAGGCGAGATGCTGCGGCACCACCGCATCGAAGCGGGCCTGATCCACGATTCCCTCCTCAAGCTTCACGAACCAGGGCAACGGGTGTTCTCTTCAGCAGCAGGGCCATCCTGACCTGGGCTCACGGGGAACCCGTGATCTCCTTGCGCAGCGCCAGGCCATCGGTATAGCCGCTGAAGCCCTGAGCGAAGCTGCGGCACGCGAACGCGCCACGCCAGGACTCGGGACGCTCGGCCAGCCGCGCCTCCACATACAGGCGGCGATCGGAGGGGTGCCTCTGGGTATGGGTGCAGAACGCCCCACTCCAGGTAGCCCCACTCCTCAGCGGGTACAACGGCACTGGGAGCGAGCACAGGACTCATGCGAGTTCGCCGGTGCTGTGTGCCCAACACAGCAACTCAGGGGATGTTTCAGCAATGGATGCCCTGCGAACAGGCCCCGGACTGCTCAGCAGGCAATCCCTGAAATCCGCCCACCCATCCTTAGTCGAAAGCGGGGGCCTATCGCCCTAGCAAAGAAACATTGCAGGCGTAACGGTCGCTACGGACAGGCGCCTACGTGGAGCAGGAGGGTCCTCCACAGCAAACGGCACGGACCCCTTCACGGTTCGCTGACCAAGACAAGCAACAGCGTCGTCATAAGAACCACGACCCATACCAAGCTCCAACATCAAAATGCTCACCGTTTACACGAACACGCGATTACTCGCATTCAGAGACCACTTGGCGCCATATCGGGGCACCTGGGTGGTCTACTCATCAAAACCAGATAAAAGGTTTATTGCATGCCACGAGATTGAAGACGAACTAAAGACTCCAAGACTTCTAGAACAAATCACATTAAATACCCTTGAAGATGTGAGGGAGTTTGCCGCTCACCTCAACCTGCATGGATGGCGCACAAGTCACACTGTGCTGTAGTGACAGGAACCCAAAGCGACGAACGGAGTCAAACAACCAGCGCCGCTCGCGGCGCGATGGAATCTCCGACCACCCTTTCCTCCGCGAACGGAAGCAACTGCGAACTGCTTATCGAACAGCAGCAGTGCGTTCCACCCTCAAGCGAACACAAGAGACTCGCAGAAATCCTATTCATCAAAAAGAAGTTGAGAGCGGTGACCTACAGAAACGACGCCTAGGCCACAATGTTTTAGCGAGACTTGGGCGGCAGATCCAGGGAGCGTGCGGATGCCGCCTTCTGGTGGGTTCGTGCCAGGCGAGTGATGGTGGTCGCCGCCACTCCCACCTGAACCGCCAGCGAGTTCATCGTGATGGGCTTATCGCCCGCCTCAGCACAACGCAGGTTGGCCTAGTCGATTGCCCTCGCAAGGGCGAGACGCACTTCCCTTGCCATCAAGAACAGCACGCCTCAAGCGCCATGGCAGAGAAGCGGTGCCCCATGGGAGAGGATCCCACTCCCTGATTCTAAGCGCATGCAAGCGCCACCTGCAAGGCGCAGAATCCAAGGACGGCAGCAAGTGCCAGCAGCGAGGGGAGGGAAAGCACAAAGGCACCCCAGAGGGACACTCCATTTCTAAAGGAATCCTTAAGCCGGTGCCGGGATGGAGCACATCTCGGCACCATTCGGGTCATTTCGCAACCTATCCATGGCACCAGTGACACATTCGCCAGCTCCTATAACTATGCCCAATGCATTGAGGGCAAGCGGTGCATCGAAGCCCGCCCCTCCTTCCATTCCATGAGATCCATCAGAGGTCTCAACAATGCACGCCTTGATCCCTGCGGGCGTGGGCGACATCCCTTGCCCCATTTCAATCAACCCTCCACCCTTGCTTCCATCGTCGAAGACGCCATTGAGGTCGACGACGAAGACCTAGTGGAAGAGGGTGCGATCACCGAAGACTGATGACGCCACGACCGTCTTGTGCCCTGGAGAACCTGGTCAAGCCCCTCCCTCCGACGCGACCAGATCCCCTCCCCCACCTGGCAAAACTCAGTCCAGATCAACTGCTACAGGAGCGCCTTCTCAAAACCTGAACTGCGCTCGGGAGTTCGTGCCCCTTGGGAGTGGGTGCAGCGATCAAGTCGCTCCAGCATCAGGCACAAACAAGTGAGAACGCACAGGAGCACATCTGCACATACCTGGTCGCAGACAAGATTGACGGTTCTGCGGCATAAGTGCAGCAGAATGGAGCATGAATTTGGCCTGGCGAAGAAATACAGTCATTTGACACCACGCAGTCCACGTGACAGCACCAGACATTCAGGGTCGCTATCGACTTTTCCCCCACCAGCTTCCCAAGCGGCTGGACCTAGAACTCTCAGCAGAAGCAGTCGAGTGGTTGCAGAAAAAGGCAGACACGACTGGGCGCTCAATCTCCGAAGTAGCAACAGACACCCTTTCTCGATTCTGCTGCAGATAGACAGCAGCACGGGACTACTTCTTTATTAAGAGACTTTGCGAGCGCAGGGCGCAGCGCTTACTTTCATGAAGCAGTCCGCAAGCCCAGGGTAAATATGCTGAACTATGCGAGTTGTTTCATTTGAATGCAACTGGAGCAAATGGCCGGATCGCAATCGACTGCATTAGCAACAGCAGCATTCCGCAAACCCAAGCGCATTTCAATTACAGTGCCAGAGTCGGTTTACGATGAACTCATCAATAGGAGCATGGATGAGGGGCGTTCACTGAGCAACCTTGCCGCCAACATGATCGAACGGCATATCAGAGAAGGGGGAAGGTAAGTCGTCCGTTAATAGACAGGGTGCCGCCCAAGCGGCACCCTCCTATCCATACAGATAGGGCGAAAAAGCTCTACTACCAGCTCTCAGGTACCCGCAGCACTTTTGAAACCCTGGCGGACTTCTCACGCCCCATTGCAGGACTGATCCAAAGTTGATTACAGGTCTCCTTGCCGAGACTGTCAGCATGGGTTGAGGCGATCGGATTCTTCGTTCCGCTACTCCTTCCATCAGGTGGACGTGGCAGCCCTGGGCCGGCTCTGTTTTCGACGTGGGACGTGGCTCAGTGTTCAGTGGCGCTTGCCACACGGTGCTGCCCGAGAAGATCCAGCACCTTGCCGCCCATCTGGGAACCATCAGGCCGTTCGCCGTTGCGGAGGTCGCGGAGCACGCCCTGCAAGTTCTGGGGTGCTTTGTGGTGCTCTCAGTGCTGATCTGGGCAAGCAAGAGCCAACCCCATCCCGTCAGACCACTGCAGCCAGACCCCCCTCACAACAGCGAGACGGTCATGGTCCACATCGCTGGTCTGGCGGTTGGCGTGGTTCTGATGCTGACCCGATAGGGGGAATTCAGGCGGGGTTCGCAGTAGCGACCTTTAGCACTTCCCGACTGGTCCAATGCGGGCACTGCCTGGTGAGCGACGAGTCCTGAAGGACAACGGCACACCAGACCCTGCAAAACCCACAGGAATGCTGGGAACCCGAGTAATTAGCGCAGTTGGAGCACTTGTTAGACCATGCACCGAACACAGACCCCTCCCCCTTCTTCAGGATTTCTTCAAGTTTCAGGGAGCGGGGTCGGATTCTTGGGGTCGCCTCAATCTCTCTTCACTGAGCAAGGGGGCACAAGGTCAAGGCACCATGGGCGGCGACGGTCCCAGCAAGGGCAACACCCGCCACCACTTTCAACACCCAGAACCTTCGGGGGCCATTGCTGCTATTCAAGTGCCTTGAGACTGGGTTCGTGACCACTGCTCCTGCATTGACTCGCTACCAACAGGGCAAAGGCATTGACCCGTCAGGAAGGGAACTGGCGGGTGAGCGACCTGCCAACTGGATCCGCCAGGCACCCTCAACGACCTGAAAGCACTGCGAAATGGTCGCGAAGGGCACCCAATAATGGGCCCTCAGGCAGCACCAGCAGAGAGTGCGCCATCAGAGAAGTCAGACAAACGCGGAAAGAGGGCAAAACGTAAAGAAGCAATAAGTAAGGGTTGGCCAAATGCGTCGAATTTATGAGCAAGCGAACCACCAGGCAGCAATGCAGGCAAAAATCAGGCAACCAATGGTGAAAAGGTGCTGAAGTGCACTGGTGGGAACCCACTGAGATTCACGCGCAGCGACCATGAATTACGCAAAGAGCCCCAATGAACTACCACAAAGCAAGGCAATATTTCGGTCCCCAACCCGCATCAGCATCACGCTGCCCGAATGCACATACCAGAACCTGCTGAGTCGTAGCGATGCAGAAGGGCGCTCTCTCAGCAATTTAGCGGCATTCCTACTGGAGACGGCACTTAGAAAGATGTACTGAACAGCGACTCAGGCACAAGGCGTCATGGGAGCAAATGACTATGCCGAACGACCCAAGCAAAGAGAGGCTTTTATCCCTTCCATTTCCTCTGAGACATTCAAGGAATATTTACTCTCTAGACCCAACAAGCCTATTCACTGAGGGGAAGGATTTTTTTGGGGACGGGTCCCATAAAAACAAGAAAGGAGTGCGCCCCCATGCCGATGTCAGCATTGTCGACATTGGAGCACTCAGAGTGCTTGCGACAAGAACCACTCCCTGTATTTCCACGGAGCAGGGAGAGGGTTTCAGTACATTTTCAATGTCTTACGCAGGCGACGTCCATCAATACAGAGATGGAAGGACCATCCAAACAATAGAACCAGGCGACACACATCTCAGTCCTAGATCTGGAGGAGTTGCGGATCTCGGTCACTTTTCGGGAATCATCTGCCAGATCGACCACAAACGACTAAGACGCACAATCAACACCGTAAGCGGGAAAGAGCAAGAAATAAACCTGGCAGAACCTCGCGTGTTCAAAGGAAGCAGCGCAGGCAAAGAGAGCACTGCTGCAAGGCATCTCTGGTCGTACCTCTCCTACGTCGATCAAGTGCTAACCGAAAGTAACGACCTTGCGGCAGGTCTTGGACTAGACGACCAGATTTACCGATTATTAGCACTGTCCCTCATTCAGGCGACAGGTGACCTGGAAAGGGTCAAGCAGCGATGGAGGTCTGCCAACAGAACCTGGAACAATGCCTTAGACGAATTAGTAGACTACATCCGCGCAAATGCCCACTTGAATTTAACCCTTACAGACCTGGAAGAGCAAAGTCACTTTTCAGGCCGGCGTCTCCAGTATTTGTTCAAAGAAAGATTTGAATGCACTCCAATGCAGTTCGTTCGCCGTGAGAGGTTGTCCACTGCAATGGAAAGACTACAAACCGCAAGTCCTCACACGACTGTCACTCAGATCGCAAGGGAGTGCGGTTACCGCTTTACTTCAAACTTCACCACGGACTTCCAGAGAGAGTTTGGCATAACCCCATCGGTTGTGCTCAGGACGTCTCAGAGGGGCAGAGATTAGATTCGGCAAGCTATAAAAACCAGATGCTGGAAGCACTATCCGCAAGCGGGACCTGGCACGACCCATGAGCGAAGGCGAGTTCCGCAAGACCCTGGAGCGGATCTGGGCGAAGCGGACGAGTTAGGCGATCCGCCCACGGTCCGTTACAGAACTTCATAGGATTGCACTGGTCATCGAGCGGTCCTGGACGGGTCCGCTTTTTTATGGGGTGATGGGAGGCTCAACGAAGGGCGTCGCACTCACTCCCATTGGGCCTATGCACCCTGTGCATAAGGGGCAAAACCCAGTCCCAGAGGCGGAAATGCACAAAGGCACCAAGCGCCAGTGGCCGACTCAGGGACCTTCCTCTCAAGGCTCTGGACGAACCAGACCCTTTGAAAACTCTTGGAAAGCGGAGAGGGTGGGATTCGAACCCACGGAAGGTTGCCCTTCAAACGATTTCGAGTCGTTCGCTTTCGACCACTCAGCCACCTCTCCAGCACCATCACCGCAAGGGGTCTGGGCAGGCCACAAAGCCCAACGCACTCTAGAGACTGGCCTGCAGCCAGCCACTGCGGCCGGTGGCCGGCCAACTGCCAACACGCGATCCGCTCAGCCACACCTGGCCGATGCCCTGCCGCTGGAGCCAGCGCTGTTCGCCGGATCTGGGCCGAAACCCCAGCCAAAGTCCGTCGGGAGAGGGAACGGGCGCGCCCTGCCGCCAGCTCCAGAGCGCCTGGGGATCAGGCAGCAGCAGCCAGCGATGCCTGCCCACCTGCAAAGCCAGGCCCCGGCTCTCCGCGCCCATGGCCTGGGCCTCCAGCCCCTCGCTGGCCAAACGCTGGCCTGGCAGCAGCGGCGTGCTCCCATCTCCCTCCGCCAGCACTAGCCCGGCCAGCTGGCGCCAGCAATCTGGATCGGCGGAAGGCACCGGATCCAGCAGCACAGCCCAGTCGAAACCGGGCAATCCCAGGCCGGTGGCCAATTGGCCCGCCTGCCGGCAACTGAACCCATCGGCCTGCGTGGATACCAGGGCACCGCGGCCTTGGTGGCGCGCCACCAGCAGATTCCGGCCCCGATCACCGCTCTGCTGGTGCACGAGCAACAGTTGATCGCCCCAGAGCAGGGCCAGGTGCAGTGCCGCCACCACAGCCAACAGCACCAACGCCCAACGGCGCCACATCCGCGGCACGGCCGGAATCAACCAGGGCAGCAGCGCCAGTGCCAGCAACCCCACCAGCAGCGGCAGTGGACGCCCGAGCTGCCATTGGGCCATGGGCCAGCTCGCCACCAGCCGCGCCAGGGCCAGCAGCAGACCCGCAAGCCACGCCACTGGGGGCACCAGCAAAGGCAAGGCCGCCGGCAGCACCAGGGCCAGCACACCGAGCCCCATCGCCCCCAGGGTGAGCGGGGTGAGCAGGGGCGCGGCCAGCAGATTGGCAGGCACGGCGTAGAGCGGCACCACCCCGAAGTGCAGCAACTGCAGCGGCAGGGTCCAGAGGGAGGCAGCCAGGGGCACCGACACGGCCACCGCCATCCAGACCGGGCAGTGCCACCGCCGCAGCGCCTGCTCCAGCGGCCCTGCCGACACCATCAGGGCGGCGGTCGCCACCACCGAGAGCTGGAAGCCCACATCGCGCAGCCACGCCGGCTGCCACAGGAGCATGGCCAGGCTCACCACCAGCAACACCGGCAGCGGCCGTCCCTGGCGCCCCAGCGACAGCAGCACCAACGCCAACGCCGCCATCATTGCCGCCCGCAGCACCGCGGCCTGGGGCCCCGCCAACAGCACAAAGAGCAGGATCACCCCGCTGCCCAGGCCAAGCTGCAGCGGCACTGGCAGGGATAGACGGCGGCAGAGGGGCAACAGCGCCCCCAGCAGAACGCTCAGCTGAAACCCGGAGGCCGCCAAAGCATGGGACAGGCCCGCCGCCCGGAAGGCCGCACGGATCTCCGCCGGCAACGGCGCAGCCGCGCTACCCACCACCAGGGCCGCCAGCAGTCCGCCCTTTTCAGCTCCGGCCTGACGCTGCAGGGCCTCGGCCATGCGCCGGCGGATGGCGGCAATCGGAGCGTGGCGCTGCTCCAGCACGCGCCAGCGCTCCACCTTCAACTGGCTGTAGGTGTGCTGGCGGGCGAGCCGTTCGGCCGGCCCGGCCAACAGGGGATGGGGCGCCGGCATCGGCCGGCGGAGGGTGCCCTCCAGCTCCACATGCCAGTTCTGCTGGAGCTTGGGACAGGGGCTGAAGCTGGCTTCCGTGGTGCCACCAGGCAGCTGCACCAGGGCACGGCAACGGCTGCCATCGCCGCTGGGCGCCGGGTCGGCCAGGAGCACACCACGCATCCGCACGGCGAGATTCCCCCGATCCGGCGGCAGCAACCGCACCGGATCGCGAGGGCCCGGCGTGGGAGAGGCCAGAGCACCGGTAAGCACACGCACCAGCAGCAGCGCCAGCACCAGGCCCAGCGTGAGCCGTTGCTGCCAGCGCGCAGGCATCGCCAAACCGGGATCCCTCCCGCAGGTGCTCACCAGAGCATTCCCACACCAGCCAAGGCGCCAGAGCCATCGGCGGCGGTGCCTATGGTTTGGCCCCAGATGGCACACCAGCGCGGGTGAACCGGGCCCCCCTCCTCGCTCTGTTGCTAGCCGGCTTCACCCTGCTGGCTCCGGCTGCCCTGGCCAATCCGGGCGTGGTGCGCGTGCGCGAGGGCGACACCCTCGAGGCGATCGCCCTGCGCCACGGCACCAACATCGAGGCCCTTGCGGCGCTCAATGGCCTGAGCGATCCGAATGTGCTGGAGGTGGGTCAGCTGCTGCTACTGCCTGGAAGCACCAAAACGGCTGCAACAACGCCAGTCGCCACCCCCGCAGCCCCGCCCCCGGATGGTGGCGGCAACGACGACGCCCAGGCGGCGCTGCTCCTGAGCCCGGCCGAGCGGCGCGACCGGGCCGAAATCTCCCAGCGCGACCTCAGCGGCCAGGCCCGCTGGAAGTGGTTTGGCCATACAGCCGTGGACTGGAACGGCTGGCGCCTCCATCCCGGCGGGGTGCGCATCACCCTGGTGCGACCGGACGCAGCCGATGTGGGCGTGCGGCGAGCCGGCGCCACCGCCGTGGCCGTGCAGTGCAGCTCCTTGCGCCAAACCTGGCGGGTGGATGGGGCCTGGGAACCCTGGAGCGCCCCCACGGCCGGATCGGTGGGGCTGCGGATCGTGCTGGATCTGTGCAGCAACACCCTCGACGGCCCGGCCGTGCCGGTGCCGCCCACCCCACCGAGCTGACGCTCAGAACTGCGGGATCTTCAGGATCAGGTCACACACTTCCTTGCTAGGCATCTCCTTGCCCATCAGGGGGGCGAGCAGCTTGGCGACAGGCCGCACGCGGCAGGGCATGGAGGCGCGCTCACTCAAGCGACCCAGCTGAAAGCTGCCCAGCAGCAGCACGATCACCAGCAGGGTGCGCTTCACGCCGCAACGGGCTCAGAAGCTGCTTCAGCCGCAGGCGCATCTTCCGGATGGGCGAGATACCAAGCCTGGCGCTTCTCCTCACTCATCAGCGGGAAGCCGAGGTCGCGGCGCTCCTCCAGCCAGGCCTCCGCCACCTGACGGGCCAGGTTGCGGATGCGACCGATGGTGGCGGTGCGCTCCGTCACGGAGATCACACCCCGGGCCTCCAGCAGGTTGAAGGTGTGGCTGCACTTGAGCACGAAATCAAGAGCAGGCGCCGGCAGCTTGCGGGCCACCAGATCGGCCGCCTCGGCCTCGTAGAGCGCAAACAACTGCTGGAGCCGCTCGGGGTTGGAGGCTTCGAAGTTGTAGGTGCACTGGCCCTTCTCGAAGGGCAGCCAGATGTCGCCATAGGAGCGGTTGGCGTCCCAACTGAGATCCCAGATGCTCTCCACATCTTGGAGATACATGGCCAAGCGCTCCAGGCCATAGGTGATCTCGATCGACACGGGCCGGCAATCAATGCCGCCGCACTGCTGGAAATAGGTGAACTGGGTTACCTCCATGCCGTCGAGCCACACCTCCCAGCCCACGCCCCAGGCGCCGAGGGTGGGGGATTCCCAGTTGTCTTCCACAAAGCGGATGTCGTGCTCGGCAGCTTTGATCCCGAGGGCCTGCAGCGAGGCCAGATAGGTCTCCTGGATGGCGTCGGGGCTGGGCTTGATCAGCACCTGGTATTGGAAGTAGTGCTGGGCCCGGTTGGGGTTGTCGCCGTAGCGGCCATCGGTGGGGCGGCGGCAGGGCTCGGGGTA
>CAIOXF010000153.1 GCA_903862155.1 uncultured cyanobacterium
CCAGACCTGGCCACGATCCTGTCCCACGCCTGGGCCTGGCACCAGCGCGATCCACTCGCTTAATCCAACTCACCCCAATCCATAACCCTCTGCCCAGCCGATACGGTTTCCGCCGCTTCAGCCGTTTCCGCCGCTTCTGCCGTTTCCGCCGCAGAGCCAGCCCACCGCCCTCCAGATCCAGGCCCTGCCGCTGGAGCAACGGGGAGCCCTGGCCGTAGGCGCAGCCGTCTCCGCAGCCGTCTCCGCAGCCGTCTCCGCAGCCGTCTCCGCAGCAGTTGCCCTGCTCGATGTCCAGGGCCCATGCGGTGACCTGGGCGCGCCAACCGTGAGGCCGCGGCCCAATGCCGGGCTGTTCTCGACACCAATGTGCTGGTGTCGGCTGCGGGAGGTGCTGCAGCCGGAACAATCCCCTGGGCCGCTGATGGCCGGCAAGCGCGCGGGGCCACGGGGTCTCTCACGACCTGCAGCCCTCCCGCCCTCGGCCGCCTGACCCCCGAGACCTTGCAATCCCGTGGTTTTGGGATTCCGTACGGACCGTACGGAATCCCAAAACGCTCACAGCACCAGTGCTCTCCCGCTTCGGTAGCCCACCGAGGCCGAAATCATGGTGATCGCCCGCATCCCGCGCGAAGCCGCCCGCCACACCCTCCGCCAACTCACCCGCCACTGCCAACCTCCACTGCCAACCGCCACTGCGGTCCGCTGAGCGAGGCCACCACCACCGAGATCCAGGCAGGTCGCTTCAACCCAGCCGTCAGGTTCTGTACAGCCTGTACAGAACCTGAATCGTGCTGAATCCACTGCTCCCGACCTTGAACAGCGCAGCCATCGTTAGGGCTTCCCCCTGAGCCACCAGGCGCCAAAGCCCGAACAAACCACGCCGCCGCCGCCGCCTGCCCGGATCGACCAGATGAGTGCCTGAGACAACCTGTTCTGTACGCCGATCTGACGTACAGTCGGGATTATGCTCCTGCCGGCCATGACTGACGTGGCTCAACCCTGCAGCGCTGATCCCCACAGCTCAGAGGACCGCGCTGTGGTGCGGATGAATTTCCGCACCAAGCCTCGGATCAAGGCCACCATTCAGAAAGCAGCTGCGCTGGCGGGCCTCGACGACTCGGCCTTCACGCTTCAGGCGGCCTACCAGGCAGCCCGTGCCGTGATCAGCGCCCACGAGCGCACTGAACTCCAAGCGCTTGACCATGCTGCCTTCTTCGCGGCCCTGGACCAGCCGGCGCCAGCCACCCCGGCCTTGAGAGCAGCCTTTCAGCGGCACCAGCGCACTGTCGACTCGCGTTGAGCAACAGCCCCTACGCGATCGAACCCTTCGATCCGCAGCGCCATGACCGCAGCGGTTTCAGCTGCGGAGTTGAGGCTGTTGACAACTATTTCAAAAAAACGGCCAACAAGCTTGCGGAAGCAGGCAATGTTCGGCTGTTTGTGATGGTGGGAGCCGACCAGGCCTTGATCGGTTTCTACGCGATCAATGCACACGCTGTCGATTATTGCGATCTGCCCAGGCGCTTTGCCCGCACCAGGCCAGGCCACGGTTCAATTCCTGCGGCGTTCATCGCCATGATCGGCCGCGATCAGCGCTACAGCGGTGCAGGGTTTGGCGGTGATCTGCTGGTGGATGCACTTCACCGAATCGCTCGTGCGGCCGATTCCCTCGGAATCGCTGTGGCCCTGTTGGATGTGCTGGATTGCGGCGACCCTCATCGCATGGCGCGCCGCCAGGCGCTGTATGAGAGCTATGGCTTTCAACCGTTGCCGTCGATGCCAACGAGGCTCTTCCTGCCCCTCTCCACGATTCGCGAGCTGATCCAAGAACGTTGATCCATTGAGTGCCTGAAACACCGTGAACAAGCGGTTCTGCCGCAGCCTCAATCGTGCTTGGCGCTGACCGCCAGGCCGTGGAGGATCGCTTCAAACCAGCCTCAGGATTCTGTACAGCCTGTACAGAACCTGACCCGTACAGAACCTGAACAGTGCTGTTTGCACCGCTCCCGACGTTGAACAGCGCAGCCACCGTTGTGAGGGCTTCCCCCTGAGCCGTCAGGATCCCCAGCCCGAACCAAACGCTCAG
>CAIOXF010000154.1 GCA_903862155.1 uncultured cyanobacterium
CTTCAAACGCCTCAACAGGCCAGGCACATCAAAGCCCCAGCTCACCACCCAAAGCGCCTGGCCTGGCACCGCTTCCTCACGGAGCAGATCGTCGAGATAGGGGTGATCGGCTTCCCGCTGGCGGTAGGTGACCACCTGGGTAGGCCGCAGCTGGGCCACCAGCCTGGCAGTCTGCAATTCCACCAGGAGCCCGCCGCAGAGGAACCTCCCCGTGGTGCCCGGAACGAGGAAACGAACCGGGCTCAGACCTGGGACAGGCAAGCTCAGGCAGCGACGGCCTCGGTGCTGCCGGCGCGCTGACGGCGGGTGAGGAAGCCGAACAGCACTTTCCCGATGGCAGCCACCAGGTTGCCCTCCAGCTCCTTGAACATGTTCATGTTCAGGTGGAAGGCCTCGTTGGCCTCCTCCACGATCCGATCAGCAGTGGCCTGATCAATCGGCAGGCTGTCGAGGGTGGAGCGGTAGGTGGTCTTGAACGCCTTCTCGTCGTCGATGGCAGCGAACTCATAGAAGTTCAGGCCGTCGCTGTCACCCAGGTTCATCGCCTTCTGGGCAATGTTCTTGAGGATCTGGCCACCGGAGAGATCACCCAGGTAGCGGGTGTAGTGGTGGCCCACCAGCAGCTCGGGGGCCTCGGCCGCCACCTTGTGGACGCGCTCCACATAGGCCGCTGCGGAAGGAGACGCCTTGATCTGATGGCGCCAGTCGGAGCCGAAGTAAAAGGCCAGATCCTTCTCCAGGGCCTCCCGGCGGTTCAGCTGGGGAAAGGCGATCGGGCCCACCACGGGGTGGTCTTTGAGCTTGCCGATCTCCTCCTCCATGGCGCCATACACAAAGAAGAGGTCGGCCACCAGGGTGCGGTAGCTCGACTTGTCGACCACGCCCTTGAGGAAGCAGCTCACGAAGCCGGTGTTCTCGGCCATGGTGTGGGACTTTTTGGTCCCTTCACGCAGCTGGGTAGCGAGGGCGACTGGCATGGCGAGGGCGGGCGCTGGGAACGCGTCTCAGGCAGGCCAAACAACGTAGGCGGGGCCTTTGCCGGCCCGCGCTCAAGGTTGCGAAGGGTTACGCCAACCCTCAGGCCGCCTCAGCGCCTTCTTCCGGGGAAAACAGATCGAACAGCTCGCGGCAGAACGCCTGCAGCTCCTCCACCACAGCGGGCTGGGGCAGATGGGAGCCGGATGGTTGCCAGTCACCCACGGTGGCGAGGCGCCAGCGCTCACTCTCATAGGTGAGCCCGCGGATCAGCACCCCGAGCAACCGGGGCCGGCCGCCCGCACCCGGTGGCTGATCCAGCCGCAACTGCACCAGAAAGGAGCGGCACTGGGTGCGCGGACTCCACCCAGGGAAATGGAAGGAGAGATCCAGGCTCTCCTGCTCAGCGAACTCCCGGGTAAGCGGATCGTCGCGCCAGGGGGTGAGATTGGGCCGCGCATCGGGGAAATGGGCGCGCAGCAGGCGCACCACCGAGGCAATGGCCTGGGCCAGCTCAAGGGATCGGGCCTGGTCCGCAGCATTCATCCGCCCATCCTGGCGTCGCCGGACTGATCCCCCCGAACCTTTCGGGCCAGGGGCGGGCCATAGGCTCGGCCCCAATTGGAGCCGCCCATCGTTCATGGCCACCTACGAGAAGCTCACCGCCCCCACCAGCGGTACCCCGATCCGCTTCGAGAACGGCCAGCCGATCGTTCCCAACGACCCGATCATTCCCTTCATCCGCGGCGACGGCACGGGCGTGGACATCTGGCCCGCCACCCAGCGGGTGCTGGATGCGGCAGTGGCCAAGGCCTATGGCGGCGAGCGACGGATCGAGTGGTTCAAGGTGTATGCCGGCGATGAGGCCTGCGACCTCTACGGCACCTATCAGTACCTGCCCGACGACACCCTCACCGCCATCAAGGACTACGGCGTGGCCATCAAGGGCCCCCTCACCACGCCGATCGGTGGCGGCATCCGCTCCCTGAACGTGGCCCTGCGCCAGATCTTCGATCTGTACTGCTGCGTGCGCCCCTGCCGCTACTACGAGGGCACCCCCAGCCCCCACAAACGGCCCCAAGACCTCGACGTGATCGTGTATCGCGAGAACACCGAGGACATCTATATGGGGATCGAGTGGGAAGCCAGCGATCCGGTGTGCCTCGATCTGATCAAACACCTCAATGAGGTGGTGATCCCGGCCAACGGCAAGCTCGGCAAGCGCCAGATCCCGGCGGGCTCAGGCATCGGCATCAAGCCGGTGAGCAAGCACGGCAGCCAGCGCCACATCCGCAAGGCGATCCAGCACGCCCTGCGCCTGGAGGGCGACAAGCGCCACGTGACCCTGGTGCACAAGGGCAACATCATGAAGTTCACGGAAGGGGCCTTCCGCGACTGGGGCTACGAGCTGGCCACCACCGAGTTCCGGGATGTGTGCGTGACCGAGCGCGAGAGCTGGATCCTCGACAACGCCGACCGCAAGCCGGGTCTGAGCATCGAAGCCAACGCCAAGATGGTGGATCCCGGCTACGACAGCCTCACCCCGGAGAAGAAAGAGGCGATCTGCGCCGAGGTGAAGGGGGTGCTCGATGCCATCGGCGCCAGCCACGGCAATGGCCAGTGGCAGCAGATGGTGATGGTCGACGACCGCATCGCCGACAGCATCTTCCAGCAGATCCAGACGCGCCCGGCCGATTACTCGATCCTGGCCAC
>CAIOXF010000155.1 GCA_903862155.1 uncultured cyanobacterium
AGGTCAAGGAACTCGGTGATGTCTCCAAGTCGGAGCTGGTGCGCAGCTGCGGCTATGTGAGCACCAAGAAAGACGGTGGCGAGCGGCTGAATTTCACCGCCTTCTATGAGGCCCTGCTCGAGGCCAAGGGCCTGAGCCTCGGTATCGATGGGAAGGGCAAAGGCCCCGGTGGCCGGAAGCTCAGCTACGTGGCCACCGTGCAGGGCAACGGCAACCTGCTGATCGGTAAGGCCTACACCGCCCAGCTCGATCTGCAGCCCGGCGATGAGTTTGAAATCAAGCTCGGCAAGAAGCAGATCCGGCTGGTGCCCGTGGGCGGTGCCGACGAAGAGGAGTGAGCCGGGGCCTGGCTTCGGCCCGCTGAGGCTTGACCTGACCCCGTTGGCGTGAAGCCGCCACGCTCCAGCCCGCCGTCGTTAGATGGCGGGCTTTTGCTTGGGATCCAAGTGCTTGAGCCTGTGGCTTCGCTTGTGGTATAGCGACAGCGGGTAAAACAAAGACTCGCCACATTCCTTATGTGGCGAGTTGGGAAAGTTCAATAGCCTGGGTGGTGCCGCACCAGGCTGGATGGAAGCCCTTGACGAGACTTGAACTCGTGACCTCTCCCTTACCAAGGGAGTGCTCTACCGCTGAGCTACAAGGGCATGTGGAAGGTGGGCCGGGCTGGATTTGAACCAGCGTAGGCAGAGCCAGCGGATTTACAGTCCGCCCCCATTAACCACTCGGGCACCGACCCGAACCACACCCAGAGACACTACCAGTCGGCGTTCACCACCCCATGCAGCTCCTCTGCCTCCACGGCCCCAACCTCAACCTGCTCGGCTCCCGCGAGCCCGGCATCTACGGCAGTAGCAGCCTGGAGCAGATCAACGCGGCGCTGCAGCAGCGGGCTGCTGACATGGGCGCCGCGATCGATTGCTTCCACAGCAACCACGAGGGTGCCCTGGTGGACCGCATTCACCAGGCCCGCGGCACGGTGGCCGGGATCCTGATCAATGCCGGCGCTTACACCCACACCTCCATTGCCATCCGCGATGCCTTGCTAGGCGTCGTGATTCCCTATGTGGAGCTGCACCTGAGCAACGTGCACGCTCGCGAGCCGTTCCGCCATCACTCCCATCTGGCCGACAAGGCGCTGGGCGTGATCTGCGGGTTTGGCCCGCTGAGCTACCAACTGGCCCTGGAGGGGCTGGTGCAGCATCTCCAGAGCGCCGCCGCCGCCGGATGACCCTTGCCGCCCTCGCCAGCCCTTCCGCCGTGCCGGAGACCCCCAAGGCGCGGGTCAAGTGGCTGGCGGCTCCCAGCAGCGCCGCTTGGCTGGAGCAGGCCATCGCCCAGCCCGAGCTGGTGCTGATCGACCATTCCCACTGCGAGCGCAAGGCCGCGGGCGTGGCCTTGCAGCTGATGTTCCGCTACCCCGGTGATGTGGCTCTTGCCGAAGCCCTCAGCCCGATTGCCCGCGAGGAGCTGGAGCACTTCGAGCAGGTGCTGGCCCTTCTGCAGCGACGGGGCATCGCGCTGCGGCCCCTGCCGGCCCCCGGCTACGGCGCGGCCCTGGCGGGCCAGGTGCGCCGGGAAGAGCCCAGCCGCATGCTCGACAGCTTCCTCACCGCTGGCCTGATTGAGGCCCGCAGCCACGAGCGCATGGCCCTATTGGCGGCCCACAGCCCTGATCCGGAACTGCGGGCGCTGTATTGGGCGCTGCTGGCCTCGGAGGCGCGCCACTTCGGCGCCTACTGGCTTTTGGCCGAGGAGCGCTTTGGCCGCAAGGCCACGGTGGCGCGGCTGAAGGAGCTGGCGGCGGTGGAAGCCCAGGCCCTCACTGGGGCGATCAAGCGCCCCCACGACGTGCGCATGCACTCCTTTGGGGTTGAGTTGGGGGGCGGAATCCAGAACACGTTGTGAGCGTTGGCCTGCAGGGTTTGGTGGCGATCGCCTGCTTGGTGGCGATCACCCCGTTCCTGGCGCGGCTGTTTCAGGGGCGGGTGCCCACCGTGGCCCTGCTGATGCTCGGTGGGATTGCGGTGGGTCCGGCCGGGTTGAACTGGCTGCAACCCAATGCCGCCACGGACCTGCTCTCCAAGATCGGGCTGGGGCTGATCTTTGCCCTGATTGGCTTCAACATTGATCAAGGCACCCTGCGTGGCTCGGCGGGTCGCCTGGGGGGCTTGGGCTGGCTGGCAACGGTGGCCGTGGGTGTGTTGGTGGCCTATTCCCTCCCGCTAGGCGGTGGTTTGAGACCGGTGGCACTCGTCATCGCCCTGAGTTCCACCGCCCTCTCTACCTTGGTGGTCACCCTGCGCGAATCCGGCGAGCTGGCCACCCCATTCGGACGGCTGTTGCTCAGCGCCGGCACCTGGGGGCAGCTCGCACCGGTGCTGGCCGTGGCGTTGCTGCTCAGTTCCAAGGCGCCCATCGCCACCTTGTTGAGCCTGGCTCTGGTGGGCCTGGTGGCACTGCTGTTGAGCAGCGCCTCCACAAGGCTGCGGGCGCTGCGTCATGCGCCCTGGCTGGCCGGCGTGGTTGAAGCTTCGCCGGTTACCCCCATGCAGCTGCTCTTTCTGCTGATCATTGGCTTCATCGCCCTATCGGCCTCCCTGGGCGTTGAAGTGCTGATTGGCTCGCTGCTGGCCGGGTTGGTGATGCAGTCGTTGATCGACAATCCCAAGGACAGCACGATCTTCAAGCAACTCGAAGCCTCGGCCTACAGCCTGTTTGTGCCGCTGTTCTTTGTGGTGGCCGGATCACGCCTGGATCTGGTGTCGATCATGGCCAACCCCTGGGGACCGTTTTTTTGCCTGGCGGGCACCTATCTGATCCGCGGTCTGCCGCAGCTGTTGCTCTATGGCCAAGCGCTACCCAATGGGCGGGAGCGGTTTCGCTTCTCGCTGCTGGTGTCGCAGTCTCTCAACCTGCCGATCATCGTGGGGTTCCTGGAGGTGCAGGCCGGTCTGATGACCCCCCAGGTGGAGTCGGCCCTGGTAGGGGGCAGCCTGCTCTCGGTGCTGCTATTTCCCGCCTTGGCGCTGTCGTTCAGCACCAATAGCGGGCCTGCTGAATCAGCGTCCTGAGGGATTGATCAGCTCGGGCAAAGTGGGGAAGCGCTCGGCGATCGGATCGCCGGTGAACTGGGCCACCCAGCCCTCGGTGTTGTTGAAGAAGCGCAGGGCGCAGAACTGGGGCTCCGGTCCCATGTCGAACCAGTGGCGGGTGCCGGCGGGCACCGAGATCCAGTCGTCGGCCTCGCACACCAGCTGGATCACTGCATCGCCCACGTGCAGACAGAACAGGCCCCGCCCTTCCACGAAGAAGCGCACCTCGTCTTCGCTGTGGGTGTGCTCAGACAGAAATTTCTGGCGCAGGGCTGCGCGGTCGGGGTGGTTGGGCTGGAGGCGGATGGCATCCACGGTTTGGTAGCCGCCATCGCGCTGCACCGCCGCCACCTCCTCGGCATAGGCGGCCAGGATTGCGGCCTGGTCGGCGCCCTCGGGGAGGCTGGCGCGGGCCGGCCAGCGCTGGAACTGAATGCCCCACTGCCCCAGCTCCTGCTGAATCAGGGCGGCTTCGCTAATCAGATGCTCGGGCATCGGATGGTGGCCGCCCTCGGCTGCGTAGATGGCCAGCAACGTCATGGCACGTCTCCCGCCGGTAAACCTGCTGAACTGAGCCTAGAAACACCCCGCCGATTCCCTTTTGCCGGCCCTTTCCCCCTCTGCGCAGCCCGGTGGGCCCAGCCTCGCTTTGGTGGGCGTGGGGCCGGGAGATCCCCAGCTGCTCACGGTGGCGGCGGTGAAGGCGATCGAGGCCGCGGATGTGGTGGCCTACCCGGTCGCGCGCGAGGGCGCCGAGGGCATGGCCGCGGCAATTGCGGCCCCCTGGATCGGCGCCGGTCAGCGCCGCCTGCCGCTGCTGTTTCCGATGGTGACCGAGGCCGAGCCCCGCATCGCCGCTTGGCACGCGGCCGCCGATGCCCTGGCTGCAGAAGTGGCGGCTGGGCAGGAGGTGGTGTTGCTGTGCGAGGGCGATGTGTCGCTGTTTGCCAGCAGCTCCTATGTGCTGATGGCGTTGCGCCAGCGCCATGCCGCGTGTCCGCTGCGCCTGATTCCGGGGATCCCGTCGGCCTGTGCTGCTGCGGCCGCCGCCTCCAGCCAGGGGCTGGCCTGGCCGCTGGCGCTGCAGCAGGAGGGCCTCTTGATCCGGCCCACGCCGGATGGAGCCGCCGAGCTGGAGATGCTGCTCGATCGCTCAGCCCAGGAGGGCACGGTGCTGGCCCTGCTCAAGCTGGGACGCCGCTGGCACTGGGTGCGGCCGCTGCTGGAGGCGCGCGGACTGTTGGAGGGCTCGCTGTTTGCCCAGCGGGTGGGCTGGCCCGATCAGTCGCTGGCGCCGGCCTCAGCCGTGCCGGCTGAGGAGCAGCCCTACTTCTCGCTGTTGCTGGTGCGTCAGGGCTGGCCGGCGGTGTTGCCTTAGGCCAGATCCAGGCTGCCGTAGGCCTGATCCAGCAGCGCCAGGGCATCCGCTGGCGTGGGGGCGCGCATCAGGGCGTGGCGCAGCTGGGGGGCGCCGGGGAAGCCGGTGCAGGTCCAGCCCATGTGTTTGCGGGCGATCAGCAGGCCGTGGTTGCCCTTGGCCGCCACCAGGGCCAGCAGTTGCTCCCGGGCCAGGGCGATGCGCTCGGCGGCACTGGGGGTGGCGGGCACCGGCCGGCCATCAAGGGCGGCATCGATCTGGCCCACCAGCCAGGGGCTGCCCATCGTGCCCCGGCCCACCATCACCCCATCGGCACCCGTGACGTCCAGGCAGCGCAGGGCGTCATCGGGGCTGTTGATGTCGCCGTTGGCGATCACCGGGATCCTCAATGTCCGCTTCACGGCGGCGATGGCCTGCCAATCGGCCTGGCCCTTGAAGCCCTGTTCGCGGGTCCGGCCATGCAGGGTGAGTAGTTGGGCGCCGGCGTGTTGCAGCTGGCGGCACCAGGTCACGGGATCGGCGTCGCTGCCGCACCAGCCCAGGCGTGTCTTCACTGTCACGGGAATGCTCACCGCCCCCGCCACCGTGTCCATGATGCGGGCGGCCAGATCGGGCTCGCGGATCAGGCCGCTGCCGCCCCCTTTCTTGGCGATTTTCTTCACCGGGCAGCCCATGTTGATATCGATCAGGAAGGCGCCAGCCGCCTCCGCCCGCCGCGCTGCTTCGGCCATCGCCTGGGGCCGGTAATCAAACAACTGCACGCCGATCGGCCCGGCTTCCTGGCCCAGTTCCTCCACCTTCTGCAGTCCGTAGCCCAGCTCCAGGCTGGTGGCGTTCACCATCTCGGTGAACAGCAGGGCATCGGGGGCCCAG
Source organism: uncultured cyanobacterium (assembly GCA_903862155.1). Classification (GTDB taxonomy): domain Bacteria; phylum Cyanobacteriota; class Cyanobacteriia; order PCC-6307; family Cyanobiaceae; genus UBA5018. Next base: position 5,344 of record CAIOXF010000155.1, read on the forward strand.
CGGCGCACCAGGCCCCGGAAGATCCGGTCGCTTACGCCGGCCAGGGGCGACTGCAGCACCCGGCAGCGCAGCTGGCGCGGGCCGATCGCCAGGGGTGAGCCAGCTGTTGCGGAGATGGTGGCGATCATCGTGCTGTGATTCTCGGGCTCCAGGCCCCGTCCTCCCTGTGGAAGCCCCCGCTACTCCCACCCCTTACCCCCTGAGCCGCGTGCTGCTGGAGGCGGTGCTGGCCGACCGCGTGAGCGATCGCTTCGTGTGTGAGCTGATCTGGCCGCGCCTGGGATACGAGCTCGATGGCGCCGGTACCTGGAGCGCGGGCCCGGCCACCAGTGCCGGGTGGCGGGAAGCCTTTCCCACGTCGCCCCAGTTCATCGCTGAGCGGCCCGTGAGCGTGAAGCTCACCCGCTCGATCGCCAAGGAGCACAAACAACGGCTCAAGGAGCAGCTGGGTTTCGGCGGCTACAAGATCGGCGAGCTCTATCCCCGCCGCACCCGCCGTGCCACCGCCGTGAACTGGCTGCTGGCCCACCTGGCCGAGCGGGGCGAGGCGCTGCCCGATGAGGGCCCGCTGCCGGAGCTGCTGCCGCTGCCCGCCGATCCGGTGGCAGGCCATCCCGGCGACCTGCCGATCTCCTGAGACCGCTGCGTCTCGACCGATCTGTAGGGTCAAGACACGACAGTCGTTGCAATAAACGTTTGGCCTTACCGGTCGTCGCCATCATCGGCCGCCCCAACGTGGGCAAATCCACCCTGGTGAATCGCCTCTGCAGGAGCCGGGAGGCGATCGTGCACGACGAGCCGGGCGTCACCCGTGATCGCACCTATCAGGAAGGTTTCTGGGCGGATCGTCACTTCCGCGTGGTGGATACGGGCGGCTTGGTGTTCGACGACGACAGCGAATTTCTGCCGGAGATCCGCGAGCAGGCCAATCTCGCCCTTGCCGAAGCCTCGGTGGCGGTGGTGATCGTGGACGGGCAGCAGGGCTGCACCGCCGCCGATGAGTCGATCGCCGAGTGGCTGCGGGGCCAGAGCGTGCCCGTGCTGCTGGCGGTGAACAAGTGCGAGTCGCCCGAGCAGGGCCTGGCCATGGCCGCCGAGTTCTGGGGCCTGGGTCTGGGCGAACCCCAGCCCATCTCCGCCATCCACGGTGCCGGCACCGGTGATCTGCTCGATCAGGTGATCGGTTTTTTGCCGCCCACCTCGGAAGAAAGCGGCGAAGAACCCATCCAGCTGGCGATTGTGGGCCGGCCCAACGTGGGCAAATCCAGCCTGCTCAATGCCATCTGCGGCGAGCAGCGCGCCATCGTGAGCCCGATCCGCGGCACCACTCGCGACACCATCGACACCACGGTGGAGCGCGAGGGCAAAACCTGGAAGCTGCTCGACACCGCCGGCATCCGCCGCAAGCGTTCGGTGAATTACGGCCCCGAGTTCTTCGGGATCAACCGCAGCTTCAAGGCGATCGAGCGCTCGGATGTGTGCGTGCTGGTGATCGATGCCCTCGATGGCGTGACAGAGCAGGATCAGCGCCTCGCGGGTCGCATTGAAGAAGACGGCCGCGCCTGCGTGGTGGTGGTGAACAAGTGGGACGCCATCGAGAAGGACAGCCACACCATGCCGGCGATGGAGAAGGAACTCCGCGCCAAGCTCTATTTCCTCGATTGGGCACCGATGCTGTTCACCTCGGCCCTCACCGGTCAGCGGGTGCAGAGCGTGTTTGCCCTGGCCCTGCTGGCGGTGGAGCAGCACCGCCGCCGTGTGAGCACTTCGGTGGTGAATGAGGTACTCAAGGAAGCACTCAGCTGGCGCACCCCGCCCACCAGCCGCGGCGGCCGCCAGGGGCGTTTGTATTACGGCACCCAGGTGGCCACGCGTCCGCCCAGCTTCACCCTGTTCGTGAACGACCCCAAACTGTTCGGCGACACCTACCGCCGCTACGTGGAACGGCAGATTCGCGAGGGGCTGGGCTTCGAGGGCACGCCGATCCGGCTGTTCTGGCGGGGCAAGCAGCAGCGCGATGCCGAGCGAGATTTGGCCCGCCAGCAGAACCGCGGGCGCTGATCCTGGGTGGACTGGCTGCGCCAAGTGCCGATCGGCCAGTACGTGGCCGAAGACCCGGCAGAAACCCGCGCCGGCGGTAGCTGGCTGCGGCGGCTGGATCCGCGCTTGAAATTGCTCTGGACCGTTGCCTTCCTGGTAACGCCAATCCTGGCCGGCCCGATCTGGCGGCTCGCCTTGGTGGGCCTGTTGCTCCTTGCCACCGCGGCCAGTGGCTTGCCCTGGCGGCTCTGGCGCCGCAGCGTGCCCCTGCTGCTGGGGCTGGCCTTGCTCGTGGGTCTGCTGGCGGCGGTGCTTCCTGCGGGGGAGGTGGCCCCGGGCGCGTTGCAGCGGCCGCCGGCTGAGATCCGCCTCGAGCCCGG
>CAIOXF010000156.1 GCA_903862155.1 uncultured cyanobacterium
GCCGTGCCACCCGCTTTGGCGGGCTCAAGCAGGAATGCGGCATCCATCTCCCCGGGGTGATGGGCGAGGGCATCTGAGCGCGACGGCAGCCCCGCACTGGCTGCTCATCGGCAACAGCCGCTGGCACTGGGGGGCGCTTGATGGCGGCCAGGTGTTGCAGGGATGGAGCGAGCAGCCGGAGGCCGGGGCGGCCCGGCTTCAGCAGCTCAAGCCGGATCAATTGGTGAGCTGGGCTGCGGTTGGGGGAGTGTCCGAGCAGGCGGCCCCGCTGTTGCCGGTTGAGCGGCAGCTCACCACAGCTGCTGTGCCGCTCCTCCATGCGCCGTCCTGGCTGGGGGTTGATCGGGCCCTGGCGGCCTGGGGCGCCTGGCGGCGCAGTGGCGGCGCGCCCGTGTTGGTGGCCGATGCGGGCACGGCCCTCAGCCTCACCCGGGTGCGCGCCGATGGGTCGTTTGCCGGCGGGCGCCTGCTGGCGGGGGCCGGGTTGCAGCTCCGGGCGCTGGGACAGGGCACGGTGGCATTGCCCTTGCTGGATGCCGCCCAACTCCATGAAGCCACGGATGGCGAGCGCTGGCCTGCCGCCACAACCAAGGCGATGGCCGTGGGGGTGGTGGAGGGCCTGGCCGCAGCCCTGGCCGCGGCTGCCGCTGAGCTGGGCGGCCAGGGCGGTGAGCCGTTGGAGCTCTGGCTCACTGGGGGTGATGGACCGTTGTTGGCACCGTTGCTCACGGCGCAAGGCCAGCCCTGGCGGCTGACCCCCCACTTGGTGTTGGAGGCCCTGGCGGAGCTCAGGCCAGGCCCAGATCCTTGAGGATGTCGTCGGCCATGGTTTCGGCCTTCACCTTGGTGTACACGCGCTCGAGCTTGCCTTCGGCATCCACCACGAAGGTGTGGCGCATCATCCCCATGTATTCGCGCCCCATGAACTTCTTGAGGCCATAGCTCTCGTAGCTGGCGGCCACCGCGCAGGGCTCCTCGTCGGTGAGCAGCGTGAAGGGCAGCGAATACTTGGCCATGAACTTGCCGTGGCTGGCGGCGCCGTCTTTGCTGATGCCCAGCACCTTGATGCCGTGCTGCTCAAACACGCTCCACTGATCGCGGAAGTTGCAGGCCTCCTTGGTGCAGCCCGGCGTGTCGTCTTTGGGATAGAAATAGATCACCACGCGCTGGCCCTTCAGCCCGGACAGCGACACGGGATGGCCGTCTTGGTCGGGCAGGGTGAAATCGGGTGCGGGATCACCGATCTGCAGGGCCATCGGGCTGCGCTGGCAACAATGGCGAGAGCCTAGGGGTGGGATTGGAGGCGCCGCCGCAGTTGTGGTTACGGCCCCTGCAGGGGGTGTGCGCCGGGGGACTCTCCGATCAGGAGCTCGCCTGGGGGCGGGAGCTGCCGCCGCCGCTGCGGCGCCGTTACTGGCAGAGCAGGGCGGCCCTGCGCCAGCTGGTGGCGCGGTGTTTGGGCTGTGATGCGGAGGCGGTGCCGTTGCACAGTGCGCCCGGCGCACCGCCCCGTTTGAGGGGCGGCGCCGGCTTCGTGAGCCTCAGCCACAGTGGGCCGATGCTGCTGGTGGCTTGGGCGCGCCAGCCAATCGGCGTGGATCTGGAGCGGGTCGATCGCCCCCTGGCGGCCGCGGCCATCGCCCGTCGGTATTTCCCGCCGGAGGAGTGGGAGGAGTTGCAGCAGCTTCCGGCAGACGTGCTGCGGCAGACGGTGCTGCGCAGCTGGGTGCTGAAGGAGGCGGCGATCAAGTGGCGCCAGCGCACCCTGGCGGCGGAGCTCAACCGCTGGCACTACAACCCCCGCACTGGCGTGCTAAGGCATGACAGCGACCACATCGCGGCTCCGGTTTGCCTCGGCGAAGCCCAGGGTTGGCTCTGGGCTGTGGCCGGTGCCACTGCTGTGGATCTAGATGGGGATTCGGCCTGAGCCGGTGGCTATCAGAATCGACCCACTATTCATCAGGAGCCCAGTGTGATCCGGCACCGTTTCAGCCAGGCAGCCGCAGCACTGGCCTGCCTGGCTGTGGGGATGGCGCCGGCGGTGGCTTCCGAACTGCCGGTGCGTTGGACCACAGGCGGCGCGGTGTGGTCGACGCCCCAGGAGGCAGTGGACGACTTTCTCTCCACTGGTGCCGTGACGGATCGGGCGCTCGACAGCGGCCTCAACCGTGCCGGCTGGAGCCCGCAGGAGATCCGCGAGGCCATGAACAAGCTCTACAGCGTGGATCTGGCCTCAGTGGATCGCTTCCTTGACTCCCCCGGGGGACAGGCGCTGCTGCAGGGCCAGGCCAACACCGATTACCCGTATTGGTGCCAGGGGCGCACGGGGGTGCAGGCGCTGCGGGCCGCGATCCTGGCGGATGCGGCGGATGGCCGGATCTCGGCGGCCACCACCATGGCCTTGCTCCCCACCAACATGCGGCTCACGCCGGGGGTGAGCCAGCCGCTGCTGGCCTGGTGGGTGTTCCTGCCAGCCCGCATCCAGGGCGGGGCGTTCAATGCGCCAGCAGCAGCCGGTGCTCCAGTCGCTGGGGCAGCAGCTGCCCCAGCCGGGCGCTGAAGCCACGGCGCAGCAGCTCCAATTCGGCTTTGGTGAACTTGCGTTTGCCCACCTGCTGCAGTTGATGTCGCCAAGGGCTGTCTTTCGCGAGCCAGCGCTCGATCAGGGAGGCGGTGAGCTCCAGGCTGAGCGGCTCCTCCCATCGCTCCTCCTTCACCTGCGAGCAGTGCTGCTCCAGCAGCTGTTGGCTGATCTCCGCCGGTGCGCCTTCGCGGTCGAGGGCCTGGGTTTCGATGGCGGCCAGGGAGCCGAGCAGCGCTGTGAGCGGATCCCCCTCGCTGCTTGGGGCCAGGGCCAGCAGGGCACCGGCGGGCCCCAGGCGTGGCTGGCTGAACAGCAGTCGCCAGTGGGCCCCGGGAGCCAGATGGCCTTGCAGGGCCTCGAACCAGGCCGTGATCGTGGCGGCGTCCAGGCCGCGAAACGGCTGGCGTGCCCCTACCCACTCAAAGTGCCCCTCCAGCTGTTGGCCGAGGGCATCGGGGCTGTTTTCGGCTGCCGTGAGCAGTTGGGGCCGGCGCAGGGCATCGAGCACCTGCAGCTGGGCCTCCAGGCGCTGCTGATCTTCGGGGCAGGGGGTGGTGATCACCACGCCGCCTTCCGGGGTGGCGGCCAGGGGGTCGAGGGCCCACAGCAAGGAGCGGGCCCCCAGCAGCAGCATCCGCTCGTGGCGTCCAAAGGTGGCGCCTTGCCAGAAGCGGCGGCGCAGCGCATCGAGCCGTTCCCCCTCTGCCCCGGCCTGGCGCTGCAGCCAGCGCTCCAGCTCCGGGTCATCGGGGCCGGCGCTCATGACCTCGCTCTGCTCTAGGTCGGTTTCGGCCGCGGCGGCCAGCTGGGCTGCGCGCCGCTCCTGCAACCGCAGCCGCAGCTCTCCCTCCCAGCCCAGCCGCCCCGGCTGCCAATACACCTGCCCTTGCAGGCCGCTGGGCAGGTACTGCTGCGCCACCCAGTGCTCGGCATAGGCATGGGGATAGCGGTAGCCCACCCCATCGCCGAAGGCCTTGCCGTCGCGGTTGGCATCGCGCAGATGGGCCGGCACCTGCTGGCGGCTGGTGTTGCGCACCTGCTTGAGCGCATCGAAGAAGCCGAGCACGCTGTTGCTCTTCTCGGCGCCCGCCAGGTAGAGGGCCGCCTGGGCCAGGGGATAGAGCCCCTCGGGCAGGCCCACCCGTTCGAAGGCCGCAGCGCAGGCTTCCACCACCACCACCGCCTGGGGATCGGCGAGGCCGATGTCTTCCCCGGCGGAGATCAACATGCGCCGGAAGATGAAGCGCGGGTTCTCGCCGGCCTCCACCATCCGCGCCAGCCAGAACAGGGCCGCATCTGGATCACTGCCCCTCAGCGACTTGATGAAGGCGCTGATCGTGTCGAAGTGGGCGTCGCCCTGCTTGTCGTAGAGCACGGCTCGCTGCTGGATCGACTCCTCGGCAATGGCCAGGTCGATGCTGATCCCCCCCTCGCCATTGGGCTCGGTCGTTTCAACGGCGAGCTCCAGGGCGTTGAGCAGGCTGCGGGCATCGCCGCCCGCCACGTTCACCAGGTGTGCGGCGGCCTCGGGAGTGATCGCCACGCTGCGGTCGCCGTAGCCCCGCTCCGGATCGCTGATGGCTCGCTGCAGCAACTGCTGCAGGTGCTCGGGCTCCAGCGGCACCATCCGAAATAGGCGTGAGCGGCTCACCAGCGCCTTGTTCACCTCAAAGAAGGGGTTTTCGGTGGTGGCGCCGATCAGGGTGACGGTGCCGTTTTCCACCCAGGGCAGCAGCGCGTCCTGTTGGGCCGCGTTGAAGCGGTGCACCTCATCCACAAACAGGATCGAGCGCAGGCCATGGCGCTCCAGCCGCTGCTTGGCCGCATCCACCTCGGCGCGGAGATCCTTCACCCCGGCCAACACGGCATTGAGCGAGCTGAAGTGGCACCGGGTGGTGCCGGCGATGATCCGGGCCAGGGTGGTTTTGCCCACGCCGGGCGGGCCGTGCAGGATCAGGTTTCCCACCCGGTCGGCGGCGATGGCGCGGCGCAGCAGCCGGCCCGGGCCGAGGATGCCTTCCTGGCCCACAAAGTCGTCGAGGCTGCGCGGGCGCATCCGATCGGCCAGCGGCGCGATCCGGGCCCGGGTGGCTTCCGCCTGGTGGCTGAACAGGTCGGCCAAGACACAACGGGGCGCGGGCCCGCGGGGGCTCCGGCCATCATCGGGCCGGCACCGATACGCTCCCGCCATGCGCACGGCTCACGTTCTGGCTGGCAGGCTGCTGGTGCCGGCCCTCCTGGCCCCTGCCTTGCTGGCCGGTTGCCAGCGCGGTGCAGAGCAACGCCGCATCCCCACGGTGATCACTGAGCCGGTGCGCGTGGCGGTTTTCAGCGACACGGTGGAAACGGTCGGCACCTTGGAGGCGCGCGATCAGGTGCAGCTGGCGGCCCAGGCCGGTGGCCGGGTGCTGCAGGTGCTGGTGCGACAGGGGGATCAGGTGCGCAAGGGCGAGTTGCTGCTGGTGCTTGATCAGACCCAGCTGCGGGCCGAAGTGGCGAGCCTCCGCGCCCAGATGCAAACCAGCAAGATCAACTATGAGCGGTTTGCCTATCTGGTGCGGATGGGGGCCGCGAGCGCCATCGACCGCGACCAGTACCGCCAGGCCTATGTGGCCGCCCGGGAGGCCCTGGTGGCCAAGGAGGCGGATCTGGCCTTCAAGGATCTGCGCGCCCCGATCGACGGCACCATCGGTGATCTGCGGGTGAAGCCCGGCGACGTGCTGGCGGCCGGCACACCGATTGCCGCGCTGCTGCGCAACGACCGCCTGTTGGTACGGCTGGATGTGCCGGCGGCCCAGGCGATGCAGGTCCGTGATGGCCAGGCCGTGGAGCTGCTCGATGCCAGCGGCCGCGGCGTGGCCCGGGCGGCGGTGATGGGCATCGACCCGGATGTGCGCAGCACCAGCCAGGTGCTGCTGGTGCGGGCGGCGGTGGACGATCCGCAGCGGCGTCTGCGGGCGGGCATGCGCCTGCGGGCCAGGTTGTTGCTGGATCGGCGCGAGCAGCCTGCCGTGCCGTTCACGGCCGTGACCAACCAGGCCGGCCAGATGTTTGTGTACAAGGTGGGGGATCTGGCGGCCCTGGAGCGCCAACCTGGCAAGGCGCCGCTGGGCCAATTGCGGCGTCTGCCGCCACGCACCACCTTCGCCCTGCTCACGCCGGTGCGGCTTGGAGCCCTGCAGAACAACCGCTATCCGGTGCTGGACGGAGTGCGTGAGGGCGAGGCGGTGATCACCAGCGGCATCCTCAATCTGCGCCACGGGGCCCCGGTGAAGGTGGCCGGCAACGCCCAGAACTCCTGATGCGGCGTGCATCACCTGCATCGGCTCCGGTAGTTTTCGGCTAACAGTGCTTCCCCTGTGTCAAGGACCGTCTGGTTCGCCCTGCCGTTGATCGGGGTGTTGCCCATCGCCGCCTGCGCACCGAAACAGCAGGCCCGTCAACCACTGGCGGTGCAAGCGGAAACCGTGGGTGAAGCCACCTTCAATCCCGGCATTGAAGTGGTGAGCCGGCTGGCGTCCACCACCGATGTGGCCCTTCGGCCGGAAACCGACGGCCGCGTGGTGAAGATCCTGGCCACCCAGGGCCAGCAGGTGAAGGCTGGCCAGCCGATCATCGTGCTCGACAACGTGCAAGACACGGCGGCCCTCGATGCCAGCAAGGCGCAGGCACGGCGCGATTACGTGAATGCTGAGCGTTACATCTTCCTGAATCAGCAGGGTGCGGCCTCCACCCGCGATCGCGACTACTTCGTCACCGAGGCGCTGAAAAGCCGGGATCAGGTGCGGGCCTCGGCGGCGACCCTCGGATACAAGTACGTGACGGCGCCGATCAGCGGCGTGGTGGGTGATCTCGACACGGTGAAGCTCGGCGACTTTGTGCGCAAGGGCCAGGCGATCACCGGGATCGTGGACAACTCCACCCTCTGGACCCTGATGGACGTGCCGGCCACTCAGGCCGGCGCTGTGCGACTTGGTCAGTCGGTGATGCTCACCACCCAGGGGCTGCCTCCCGTGAGCGGCAAGGGCACCGTGGTGTTCATCTCCCCGTACTACGGGGTCAGTGGTGATACCTCTTCCCCCAACACCGTGCTGGTGAAGGCGAGCTTCCCCAACCTGACGGGCAAACTCAAGACCGGCCAGTATGTGCGCAACCGGATCATCACTGAAACCAAGCGCATGCTCTCGGTGCCGGTGCAGGCGGTGATGATGCAGGCCCAGCAGCCGTTTGTGTATCGGATCGTGCCGCTGTCAGCGGCCCTGCCCAAGATCCGGGCCTCCCAGTCGATTCCCCAGGCCCAGAAGGAGCAGCTGGAGAAACTGCCGCCTTCCACGTCGCTCGTGGTGCAAACGCCCGTGAAGTTGGGAACCCTGGAAAACAGCCGTTATCCGCTGATCTCGGGCCTCTCGGCCGGCGACAAGATCGTGGTGAGTAACACCGCCCTGTTGCGATCGGGGATGCCGGTGCGCATCACCCCCGCCGCGAACTAGGGAACCGCCACCATGTCGCTCTCCGACAATTTCATCAAGCGGCCGGTTCTCACCACCGTTTGCAGCATCCTGATCGTGCTGGTGGGGTTGATCTCCATTCCAGCTCTCTCGATTGAAAACCTTCCCAATATTGCGCCGCCCCTGATTCAGGTGACGGCTAATTATTCCGGCGCCAACTCGCTCGTCACCGAGCAGGCTGTCACCAACCCCCTGGAGCAGCAGATCAATGGCGTGCCCGGTGCCGCCTACATCTCTTCCTTCAGTACCAACTCTGGTCAGACCACGGTGCAGGTGTACTTCGACGAAGGCACCGACATCAACATCGACCAGGTGAATGTGCAGAACAGGGTGTCGCTGGCGATGCCCCAGCTGCCGCAGCAGGTGCAGGCCACCGGTGTATCTGTGATGCAGAGCACGCCCTCGATCCTGCTGGCCTATCAGCTCTCATCCACCCAGGGTCAATTTGACTCGGCCTATCTCAATGGCCTGATCTACGCCGATCTGTACTACCAGCTGGGCCGGGTGCCCGGTGTGGCGAGCGTGAACCTGTTGGGTGGCAGCAATCCGGCCTTCTGGTTGTTTGTTGATCCCCAGAAACTCACCGCCAACCAGCTCACAGCCGATCAGATCGTGCAGGCGGTGCGCAGCCAGAACACCGTGGCCATTGGTGGTCTGGTGGGTGGCCCCCCTGCTGGTGGCGATCAGAAGTTTGCCTACCCGATTCTCGTTGAGAACAACGGCAACCTCATCTCGATCGAGGAGCTCAACAACCTGATTGTGGGTAAATCGCCCCAGGGCAACCTGCTGCGCCTGCGAGATGTTGGTGAAGCGACCTACGGCTTCAACACCTTTGCCCAGCAGGCGGTGGATATCAAGGGCTATCCATCGATCACCATCGCTGTCTTCCAGACGCCCGAGAGCAACGCCCTCGATGTGTCTGAGGCGGTGGTGCAGGTGATGAACCAGTTCAGCCAGCAGCTGCCACCTGGGGTCACCCTCAGCGAGATCTACAACATCGGCCAGTTCATTGAATCGGCTGTTGAAGGCGTGGTGGATGCCCTTGGCCTGGCGATTGTGCTGGTGCTGCTGATTCTGTTCCTGTTCCTGCAAGACTGGCGCGCCACGATTGTACCCACCCTGGCGATTCCGATCTCCTTGGTGGGTACCTTCGCCTTCATTAAGGCGTTTGGCTTCTCGATCAATCAGCTCACCCTGCTAGGCCTGGTGCTGGCGACCGGTCTGGTGGTGGACGACGCCATCGTGGTAATCGAGGCCGTGTCGAAGAACCTCGAGAAGGGGATGCGCCCGCGCAAGGCAGCCCTGGAGTGCATGGGCGAATTGATCGGTGCCC